>JAVRPG010000793.1:0-5211 GCA_032162325.1 Mycobacterium sp.
CAGGCTGTCGCGGAAGTCACCGATCACCTGCATCCAGCCGTCTCTTTGTACGGACGTGAACTCGCGTTCGTCGCCGATCCAGTCCTTCAGGTCCGCCGTTGCAGCCGGCAGGGTCATGATTGCACCACTGCCAGTGATGGGCTTGTCGAAGGTCAGTTGAACATCTAGCTCTTCGACCTGCCGCTCATGCTGACGAATGAGCACAAGACCTCCGGTTCCGCGCGACGGTACTACGACGTGTCCGAGGTGCAGGTTAACGTCAGACTGTGACGCCGGACCAATGGTTCAAGCTTCGGATGACACTGCTTCAGACATTCGGCGGCGGCGGTGGACACCTGTCTGGCGGCGCACGACGCCCGTGCCCCGGTCGCGGTCGATCAGCAGCCGCTCGGCAACGCTGAGCCAACCATCTCGGTCAGGATTGAAACCAGTCGGAGCAGCACTTATACCGCGCAAATTAACAGACCCCCGCGACACCAACGTCCGAACTTTTGTCAAAGTAGCCAGGCGATTCCAGTCAATCTTCGCGGCGGAAGCGGCGGATGATGATGACGACGTCGTCGTCTTCTAGTTCAAGTCACCTGCACGATCGGCGCGCCTTCGTGATCGTCGCGGCCGACCTACTGGTTACGGTGTCAGCTGTTCGTGCGTATGGGTGCGGCCGCGGATCACCGCCACGCAAAGGTCGGCGCTGACGGCCGCCAGTTCCGCAATCGTTTCCTTCGGGTCGTCCAGCCAGGTTTCGATGATTTGGTTGACACCGCCGACCATGAACATGGCGCTGCGTCGCAAGGCGGTGGGATTCGGTGTGTCGGCGTCGAGGACGTCCGGGGCGTACTGAATCACCCGGTCGGTGATCAGATCGAGGATGTGTGTGCGGTGTTCGGCCAGGCCCGCAACGCTGGTCACGTCGCCGGTGGCAATGCGGTGGACATGGGGGTCGGCGGCGATGAGGTTGAGGAAGGCGGTCAGCGCCGAGCGCAGTTTGTCGGTGATGCTGCCGGGGGCGCCGACGCCGGCGGCGACCAGCGCTTCAAGCAGTTCGTCTCGGACGTCGTCGGCGACGGCGAACAGCAGCGCTTCGCGATTGGGGAACTGCTCGTAGAAGTAACGCGGAATGAGCCCTGCCGCACTACATACGCCGCGGACGGTCACTTCGGCGATGCCCGATTCGCCCCAGATCTGCCGCCCGGCAGTAAGTAACTTGCGGCGGCGTTCGGCGCGACGATCCGCGGCGCTGATGCCGCCGTAGTCACGCATCACTTCCGCGCGCTTCATTGACAGCACCATACCCGGAGCCCTAAATTCTGACCACATGCGTTGTCCAATTCGACGGCTCAAAGGAGAGCGGCGATGAACCTGCCCATTCCGGCTCGCCATCCCGCCCAGCCGCGCGCAGTTCCGGCTGGCCTTCGGTTATTCGCAGCGTTGTTCGGCTTGCGCGAACCAACGCCCGAGCAGTGGCGCAGGCTGGGCGAGCGGCTGAGCGTCGGTGACGAGCCGATGGACCGTTTGGTCGACTGGATGGCCTCCGCCGGGATGGACGAGACGCGGCTGTTGTTCGATCGTGCGCTCGCCGAGGGCATCGCCAACGTCTCTGAGGCGCCGGAACCGTTGCGTGAGTTCTTCGTTCGGATCGAGACGATTCCGGATTGGGTCGACCGGGACAAGCTGAGCAGGGGAGCCCGGGCGCTGCGAAGGGGCGGCGCGGACGGCATGTACATCGCCCGTGACGTGTCACTGTTGGGCGGGTACCTCTTCTCCGGTTTCAACAAGACGCTGCTGCGGACGGGCGCGCTCGAGAAGGGCTCGAACACGCGTTTCGCCGAGACGATGCAGTGGGCGATGGATGTCATCTCCAAAGATGGCCTGGACCCGCTCGGTGTCGGTTACCGGTCCACTATCCGGGTGCGGTTGATCCACGCGTTCGTGCGTCGGCACGTGGCGGCGATGCCGGACTGGCGCAGCGACGAATGGGGTGTGCCGGTCAACCAGACCGATATGGCCGCTACCCTTGTCGGCGCGCTGATCGCCCCGACTGCGGGCGCGGTCGGGATGGGAATCCTCGCGCGGCCGAGGGATTTCGACGCGATCGCGCACCTGACCCGCTACGTGGGCTGGCTGATCGGTGTGCATGACGAGTGGCTGCCTCACAATTTCCGCGACGGCATACGCGTGCTGTACCACACGCTCGCCGCGCTCTCGAACCCCGACGAGTCCACCCAGCAGCTGGCGGTCCCGATGGCCGACGACCCGCTCGTCTGGCACTACCGCAACATGCCGGGCCTGCGCCGACGCCTCGCACGCGCCCAGCACCTGTCGTTGACCAGCGGCTTCCTGGGGCCCCGCGCGATGCGCGCCCTGGGCCTGCCGGCCTACATGCCCCCGTGGTATCCGCTGCTGCGGATCCCGATCAACCTCGCCCGCAGCGTCGCCGCCCTGACCCTACCCGGCGGGATGGACCGTGCGGCGGACCGCGGCCAGCGCGAGCAGGAAGCCTTGCTGCACACCATGATTGGCAACGGCGAGGCCACCATTGGCGAGTCTGCTGCGCACGTGAGCAGGGTTGCATGACACCGGCTGCCGCCTCGAAGACCTGTCACGAGGTCGGTGCGCCGCTGCTCGAGGAGCTCGACTCTCGGGTCGGCCTGATCGACGGGCACCAGCCGGCGGCGCTGACCGGCGTCCTGTGCGGCGTCGGGCGGGGCAAACGCCCGACGCGATCGGAATAGCGTAATGGCGGCCTTTCCCATCAAACGCGAAGTGGACGCCGCCAAGGGTGCGTCTGACCATCTGATTGCAAGGCAGCAGGAGGCACCGCGATCAGCGAGTAACCTCACGGACGGTATACGACGATGAAACCCCAAGCCCCCGCTGACACTTCGGTCGATCCAGATCTCGGCCCGGACTCGCTGCTGTGGCGTTGGGCCGGCGATATGCGAATTGCCTTCGAGGGCGGCACCGCCGGGTTGTTGCAGACCATGCACCCTGCAATTGGTCATGCCCTCATCGATCACTCGAACTTCTTCGATGACCCCGTCGACCGGGTGTTTCGCTCGTTGCCGGGAATCCTTGGCACCGTCTACAACGGCCCGCAAGCCCACGCGACCGGAATCCAGGTTCGCGATTACCACAGGCAAATCAAGGGCGTGATGCCCAACGGCGCCAGATACCACGCGCTTGATCCGCAGACGTTCTGGTGGGCGCACGCCACGTTTCAACGAATGGTTGATCGGGTCGCCGAGTATTGGGATCGACACCAGCTCACCGATGCCGAACGCGAGCTGCTCTACCTCGAAGGCTGCCAGTGGTATCGCCGCTACGGCATGACTGAGACCGTGATGCCGCGCGACTGCGCAGCTTTCAATGCGGAGTTCAACCGCTACTGCGAGGAGGCTCTTGAGCCCAATCCCGCATCGGATTACCTCATCAGTTTCATCAACCGCCGCGCCGTTCCGGATATGACGTCGTCGCCGTATTTCCCTGTATCGCCTGGGCTTAAGCCCTGGGCTGATCTGGTGCTTCCGGCAGGGCCGGTACGGGCGATGCTGGCGCCTCCCATGCGCCTTGTCATCTTCGGTGGTCTACCTGCCGGCGTGCGGGACCGGTTCAAGATCGCTTGGACGAGAAGCGATGCACTGGCCTATCGGTCGCTGCGCGCGACTGTCCGGGCCGTCTGGCCCTATGTCCCCGCGTCCTGGAAGTGGCACGGGGCCGCGCGCAAAGGGTGGCTTCGGGAAAACGGGAAGGTTCCGCGATAGCGGCGCTACCGCCGTTGCCAGCGACCCTCGGTGTGTCGCTACGCTCCCGTCGGTCTCATGGCCAGAACAGTGGCGTGACGGCGACTTGCTGCCGTCATTCGTTTTAGCAAAGCCGACCTAGCGATCAATGGACAGGACAACGGTGGGTACGGGGGCCTGATCTTGGTGGTCAGCCGTGCCATCGCCAGGGGTGTCCAGATTCCACATCTAGGACCTCGGTATGGGCAGCCGTTTGCGGACACCGGCCTGTCGCCAACGGCTGAAGAATTCAAGCGCGCACGCCAACGAGGCGCCGCGCCTATGACGCAACCAGGCAGCCGCCGGCCGATGACCGGATCTTTGACGCTGAGTACGAGGCGAATCAGCGCAAGGAGCTGACCAAGCAGTTCGAGAGGCTTCGCGGTGAGGTGCGCTGCGTGGTAGCCGGCCTCAATGAGATCCAAAAGAAGGTGCTGAGCACGCGCAATCAGATCGGGTTGTTCAAGGCGCTGGACTCGCGATGATCATGGTCCGCTACGGCGCTAGTTGCCAACCCCACAACGGTTCCCATTTTGCAATGACCGCTGGCAACCACCGTGTCGACACGGGGTTGTCTTTCAGGCGTCGCCGCCGGAGGTCCCGCTGCATTCACCGGTGCGCGGCTTCCCCCAGGCGAGAAGCCCTGCCAAGTAGGTCGCGAGCACGTGTTCCAGCGACTGCGCAAACCCTTGAGCGATTGCGAGTGTCGGTTCGTTGCGATACACAGCCGCCATCGCCGGCGAAGGGTGTGTGTGAGTCCATAGCGCGCCGACGAGAACGGTGATGGTAAAGGCAGCGTCTAGCGCGGACTCGCCGTCAAGCTCGGGAAGCACATCGGCGATGAGGGCCGCGAATCCATTGGTCTCCTGCAGTGCCGCACGCTTGTATCGCAGCGCCACCTCTTCGGACACGTTGTGCTCTAGCACGCTGGTTTCTGCGCTGATGAGGTCGCAGAGCACCTCGTGCTGGGCGAACGAGTGGGCAAGGGCCGATGCAAGTGCACGAACTCGTGCGGGCATGTTTGCGTCGTGCGGGACTTCGCGCTCAACCTGCGCGGCCGCCTCACCTAGCCATTCGTGGGAGAGTCCAGTCAGCAGGTCGAGAAGTACCGCCTCGCGCGATTCGAAGTAGCGCATCACATTGGATTTGGCGAGCCCGACCCGGCGTGAGAGCCCATTCATGGTCACCTTGCTGACGGGCATTTCGTTGAGCATCTCGGCGGCAGCGTCCAGGATCGCCTCGCGTCTCACCTCACGCTGCTCGGCGCTGCGCGCCCGCTGAAACTCCGGCACCCGTCGCATTGTACAGACCGACGGTCCGTTGACAACGAACCGGCGGTCTCCTATTCTCGAAATAACAGACCGCAAGTCTCCAAAGAGAGGAACGCTCATGTCAGCGAAGGCCGCCCTGGTCACCGGGGGATCGTCGGGGA
>JAVRPG010000794.1:0-5487 GCA_032162325.1 Mycobacterium sp.
CGATCGCCGTCTGCATGGCCAGCGCCGCACGTACCGCCTGCGCCGGATCGCTGAAAGAGGCCATCACTGCGTCGCCAATTGTCTTGACCACCGCGCCGTCACGGTCGCGCACGATCGCAGCCAGCAACGCGAAATGCTCGCGCACCAAGTTGTAGGCAGCGGCGTCGCCCACACGTTCGTAGAGCGCGGTCGAGCCTTGCAGGTCGGTGAAGAGCAGCGCGACCTGGCTGACGCCCGCATCGTCGCCCGGCCGCAGGGTCGCCTCCGCGAAGAGATCACGAAAGGCCTGCAGCGAGATCACTTCGGGTGCCGTCAGCGCATCGCGCACCCAGGTGCGGTCCTCGATCAGGGCCGCGAGCTCGAAGCCCGCATCGTTCACGAACGTCACACCTCCCGGCCCGTGTCCACGATCCGTGGCATTCAGCACTTCCACGCCCGACGATGTGATGTGCAGACCCGGGAATTGCCCGGACTCGTAGTCCACGTCGACGAACACACCGGGATGGAGCGTGCGCAGACGATACGGGCCCGGCGGCAGATCGACGGTCACGTCTCGTCGTTCTCCCGGATGCAGTAACACCTGCACGGCGACGTGCGGGGTGCCCATCGGGCCGGAGAGACAGAAGCCGCCGTCGGGCACCGACCGCAGAGCGGGTGCCGGTGCAAAGGAGAGCTCCACGTTCCTCTCGAAGTCGCGGTCGTAGTCGATGTTGCACGAGGGACAGTGCGCGCCACGCGGCAACTCGGAGAGGGCGGCGACTCTGATCTTGGCACCGCGGCAGTTAGGGCAGAGCAGATCCCATTTCATCGTGAGAAGCCCCGCCTTCACGCCGGCAAGGCAGGCCTCGGTTGCCGTCCGCGGCAGCACGCCGAGATCGCCCGCGAGCACCTTGGGTTTGAGATAGGCGAGGTCGGCGGACATGCCCTGAAGCACGATGTCGGCGAGCCGCGCGCCAAGTCCGTTGCCGTACGGGCTGCGGTCGATCTCGCGGGCCAGCATCTCGGCCCGCTCGCGCGCGCCGGAGGGCAGTTCGGGCGGCGGCAGGTCAAACGGCCTCAGGCGCCCAGCCGCATCGTCCCTTCGTGCAGAGGCGACGGCCTCCAGGGTGCGCTTGCCAACCGCCTCACCCGCCTGGGCCGCCAGCCGTGCCCCGAACGCGCGGCCGACGAGGCTCAACGGTTCCCATTCGAGCGCATAGGTGACGTGCGAACCGCCTTTGCCGTCCGGCTCGAGATCGAAGACTGGGCCAAAGCGGCGAAAAGGGCCTTTCGTGAATACGCGCGACTGACGGAAGTGCCGACCGGCGACCCACTCGTAGGGCTTCTCCTCCCATTCGAGCGTGAAGCCCGCGGCCTTGCCCCTGCCGCGGCGAAGGACCGTCCCGTTTGGTTGCGGCGTCTCCTCGAGTGTGTACGCCGGCAGGCCCATCGCCTCGTTGAACCGGTTGGTATCCGCCAGGACCGGCCAGAGCCGGTCCGGCGGCAGTTCGAATGTCCAGGTCCAGGTGCGACGCATCGGTTGGAACTGTAGGCCAGGCCAGGATGTTACGTGCCGTGTTGCGGGCTCTCTCCGCGAGCGAGGCTCAGCAGCCGCATGCCGTGATACACCAGCAGCGCTGCGATCGAGCCGAGTGCGATGCCGGTGAACGTCAGATCGCCTGCCTGCCAAGTGAAATCGGCGATGCCACTGATCAGTGGGATGGCTGCGGTCATCTGGTTCAGCGGTTTGGAGAAGTCGACGTGGTTGGTCAGCCAGATGCGCACGCCGAGGACGCCGACCAGGCCGTACAGCACGACCGTCGCGCTGCCCAGCACACCCGGTGGAATCGCCGAGATGGCCGCGCCCACCTTGGGGCACAACGACAACACGATGGCCACCGCCGCGGCGATCCAATATGCGGCCGTCGAATACACCCGGGTGGCGGCCATTACGCCGATGTTCTCGGCGTAGGTGGTGGTCGCCGAGCCGCCGCCGAAGCCCGCCAACGTTGTCGCCACCCCGTCGGCGGCGAGCGCGCGGCCGATCATCGGGTCGACCTCGGTAGCGGTCATCTGGCCGACCGACTTGACGTGCCCGATGTTCTCGGCCACCAGCGCGATGACGGCGGGCAGGAACATCGGCAGCACGGCCACCGTGAATGTCGGGGTCTGAAACGTCGGCAGGCCCACCCACGATGCGGCCGCGATCGCCGACGTGTCGACGTCGCCGAGGATCAAGGCCAGCACGTATCCCGCGACGACGGCCAAGAAGATCGCCAGCCGGCCGATGATGCCCCGATAGAACGCGAGCGTCGCCACCAGTAGCACCAGCGTGACGAGTCCGACGAGCGGGCCCTTCTCGAAATTCGATTTGGCAGCGGGCGCGAGGTTGAAACCGATCAGCGCGACGATCGCCCCCGTGACCACCGGCGGCAGCGCCACATCGATCCAGTGGGTTCCGACCAGGTGCACGGTGACACCAATGATGATCAGCACGACGCCGACCGCGACCAGACCGCCCAGCGCGCTGCCGGCGCCATGCGCGGCCATGGCAGCGGTCACCGGCGCGATCACCGAGAAGCTCGAGCCCAGGTAGCTCGGCAGCTGGTTGCCGGTGATAAGCAGGAACAACACGGTGCCGACACCCGAGAAGAGCAGGGTGGTGGCCGGCGGAAAGCCCGTCAGCACCGGTACCAGGAAGGTCGCGCCGAACATCGCCACCACGTGCTGGGCACCGATGCCGATTGTGCGGGCCCAACTCAATCGCTCGTCGGGGGCGACCACGAAGTCGCTGTCCGATCGTGTCTCGACGTGCTTCCATGTCAGGGGGATCACATGAGCATCTTGCCGGGGCTTGCGCAGTTTCGCGGTTATCAGCGGGACTGGTTGCGCGGCGACTTGGTTGCCGGTGTCACCGTCGCCGCCTACCTGGTGCCACAGGTGATGGCTTATGCGACGGTGGCTGGACTGCCGCCGGTGGTCGGGTTGTGGGCCGCGCTCGTCCCCATGGCCGTATACGCCGTGCTGGGATCGTCACGGCAATTGTCGGTGGGCCCGGAGTCGACCACCGCACTGATGACCGCAACCGCACTGGCGCCACTGGCGGCCGGTGATGCCGGCCGCTACGCGATATTGGCGGCCTCGGCGGCGCTGATCGTCGGAGCGATCTGCTTTGTCGCCGGCCTGGTCCGATTGGGCTTCCTCGCCGACCTGCTGTCCCGCCCGGTACTGATCGGCTACATGGCCGGCGTCGCGGTCATCATGATCGCGAGCCAACTGGGCAAGGTCACCGGTGTCGAGGTGAAGGGTGAGGAATTCCTGGACCAGATGCGGTCATTCACCTCCGGGCTGCACTCTGTGCACTGGCCGACGATCGTGCTCGCCCTTTCGGTTCTCGTGGTGCTGCTCGTCCTCGCATGGGTGACGCCGCGTATTCCCGGTCCGCTGATCGCGATGCTCGGTGCGGCCCTCGTGGTCAGCGTTTTCTCGTTGCACCACAACGGAATCAAGGTCATCGGCGAAATCCCGAGCGGACTGCCGGTACCGGGGGTAGCCGGTATCCCGCTCTCCGATCTGACGGCCATGGTGATTCCGGCCGCCGGCGTCGCCTTCGTTGCCTTCTCCGACAATGTGTTGACGGGTCGGATATTCGCCGTGCGGCACGGCGAGGACATCGACGCCAACGCCGAACTGCGAGCACTGGGTGTCTGCAACGTAGGGGCCGGCTTGATGCACGGATTTCCGGTGAGCTCCAGCGCAAGCCGCACCGCTCTCGGCGACGCCGTCGGCAGTCGCACCCAGCTCTATTCACTCGTCATGTTGTTGGCCGTGCTCGTGGTGATGCTGTTCGGCCAGGGCGTGCTCGCAACATTCCCGACTGCGGCGTTGGGAGCATTGGTCGTGTATGCGGCGCTGCGGCTTGTAGACGTGCGGGAGTTCAAGCGGCTGGCTCGATTTCGGCACAGCGAGTTGATCCTCGCCCTGGCTACGACCGTTGCCGTGCTCGTGTTCGGCGTGCTGTATGGCGTGCTCGTCGCGATCGCGCTGTCGATCGCTGACCTGTTGCGGCGTGTTGCGCGACCGCATGACGCCATACAGGGGTTCGTCCCCGGTGTGCCAGGCATGCACGACATCGACGACTACCCAGAGGCCGACTTGGTGCCGGGGCTGCTGGTGTACCGCTACGACGCGCCCTTGTTCTTCGCCAATGCCGAGAATTTCCGCCAACGGGCGATGCAGTCCGTCAACGACTTTCCTGGACCCGTCGAATGGTTCGTGCTCAACGCAGAAGCGATCGTCGAAGTCGACTTGACCGCGCTGGACGCCGTCGATGAGCTGCGAGCCGAATTAGAAAGGCGCGGAATCGTGTTCGCAATGGCGCGGGTTAAGCAGGATCTGCGGGACGCGCTCGAGGCCGCAGGGCTGGTCGACAAGATCGGCGAGGACCGCATATTCATGACGCTGCCGACCGCGGTCGAGGCCTACCGCAACCGTCGCAAGCCGTAGGCGAGCGCGCCGATCAACACCCCGCCTGCGCCGACGAGAACCTAGGTGAGCGGCAGTGAGAAAGCCAGTAACAGGCACCCGGCGAGGCCGATGGCGGGAATGACCTTCCAGCCCGTACAGCACGACCGTCGCGCCACCCAGCACGCCCGGCGGGATCGCGGAGATGGCGGCGCCCACCTTCGGGCACAGCAACAGCGCGATGGCCTCCGCGGCGGCGACCCAGTACGCGGCCGTCGAATACACCCGGGTCGCCGCCATGACGCCGATGTTCTCGGCGTGCGTGGTGGTGGCCGAGCCGCCGCCCGTGGCCCGCATGGTAATCCGACGGTTCACGTCTGGCCTGTGCAAGTTGTTCTGCGCTTCTTGAATCCGCGGACAGGAAACTGCGACGCCCTCCCAATCTGGTCACGACCTCATCGTCGACGCGCTTGACAGCTCGCCCGGCGACGGGGCGGGCGGTAATGTCCGATTCCGTGGTCACGGACCTTGAATCCAACTTCGTCCGCAGACCCGGCACCGCGTTGTGGCATGCATGCACTCGGGTTCCCACCGCGGCTCAGGACGATCTGGTGTCCGAGACGCTTGACGGCATGCGCGGCAAACGCTTCGAGAGCGCCGTGGCGGTGGCGGTGCTCGACAACGATCGCTTGGTGGGTGTCGCCACCATCGAGCGGATGTTCGACGCGCCCGAGGACGCCAGAGTTCGTGACGTCATGGATCCCGCGCCCCCGGCCGTGGCACCCGACACCGACCAGGAGCGCGCCGCCTGGCAGGCGGTGCACCATGGTGAGCCGGGCCTTGCGGTGGTCGATGCCGAGGGTCGGTTTCACGGTCTGATCGCGCCGCAGCAACTGCTCACCGTTTTGCTGCAGGAGCACGATAAGGACTTGGCGCGCCTCGGCGGGTTCCTGCGTGATCATGTTGCCGGTGGTGGCGCTGATGACCGCCGACTGGATGCTTGCGGCCGTGGTTGCCTTCGCGGTGCTGGCGGCGAGCACGATC
>JAVRPG010000795.1:0-2520 GCA_032162325.1 Mycobacterium sp.
TCGACACCGTCAAGGGCGGCGACTACCTCGCCGACCAGGACGCCGTCGAGATCATGTGCAAGGAAGCCATCGACGCGGTGCTCGACCTCGAGAAGATGGGGATGCCGTTCAACCGCACCCCCGAGGGCCGCATCGACCAGCGGCGGTTCGGCGGGCACACCCGCGACCACGGCAAGGCGCCGGTGCGCAGGGCCTGTTATGCCGCCGACCGCACCGGCCACATGATCCTGCAGACGCTGTACCAGAACTGCGTCAAGCACGACGTCGAGTTCTTCAACGAGTTCTACGCCCTCGACATCGCCATCACCGAGACGCCCGGCGGGCCCGTCGCGACCGGCGTCATCGCCTACGAGCTGGCCAGCGGCGACATCCATATCTTCCACGCGAAGGCGATCGTGTTCGCCACCGGCGGGTCGGGCCGCATGTACAAGACCACCTCCAACGCCCACACGCTGACAGGCGACGGCATCGGCATCGTGTTCCGCAAGGGATTCCCGTTGGAGGACATGGAGTTTCACCAGTTTCATCCGACCGGGCTGGCCGGCCTTGGCATCCTGATCTCCGAGGCCGTCCGCGGCGAGGGCGGTCGCTTGCTCAACGGTGAGGGCGAGCGGTTCATGGAGCGCTACGCCCCCACCATCGTCGACCTGGCGCCGCGCGACATCGTCGCCCGCTCAATGGTCCTCGAGGTGCTCGAAGGCCGCGGCGCAGGTCCGAACAAGGATTACGTCTACATTGACGTGCGCCATCTCGGCGCGGATGTGCTCGCGGCCAAGCTGCCCGACATCACCGAGTTCGCCAGGACGTACCTGGGCGTCGACCCGGTCACGGAGCTGGTGCCCGTCTACCCGACCTGCCACTACGTGATGGGCGGGATCCCGACCACGATCAACGGCCAGGTGCTGCGTGACAGCACGACCATCGTCCCCGGCCTCTACGCGGCAGGCGAATGCGCGTGCGTGTCGGTACACGGCGCCAACCGGCTGGGCACCAACTCGCTGCTGGACATAAACGTGTTCGGCCGCCGCGCAGGTATCGCAGCGGCGAACTACGCGCTGGGCCATGACTTCGTCGACATGCCTGCCGATCCGGCCGGGATGGTGGTCGGCTGGGTCGGTGACATCCTTTCCGAACACGGCAACGAACGCGTCGCCGACATCAGGGGCGCGCTGCAACAGTCGATGGACAACAACGCCGCGGTGTTCCGGACCGAGGAGACGCTGAAACAGGCGCTCACCGACATCCACGCGCTCAAGGAGCGCTACGCCCGAATCTCGGTGCACGACAAGGGCAAACGCTATAACAGCGATCTGCTGGAGGCGATCGAACTGGGCTTCCTGTTGGAGCTCGCCGAGGTGACCGTCGTCGGTGCGCTCAACCGCAAGGAATCCCGGGGCGGCCATGCCCGCGAGGACTATCCCAACCGCGACGACACCAACTACATGCGCCACACGATGGCCTACAAAGAGGGCACCGACCTGCTGAGTGATATCAGGCTGGACTACAAGCCGGTGGTGCAGACGCGCTACGAGCCGATGGAACGGAAGTACTGATGACCGATCCAGGACCCGCCGCCGAGATCATTGAACCCGTCGACCCGCCGCTGCCCCCTAACCCCGAGGGCGCGGTGATGGTGACGCTGAAGATCGCCCGATTCAACCCGGAGGATCCCGACGCTCATGCCAGTTCGGGGGGATGGCAGAGCTTCCGTGTCCCGAGTCTGCCCAGCGATCGGCTGCTCAACCTGCTGCACTACGTCAAGTGGTACCTGGACGGCACGCTGACGTTCCGGCGGTCGTGCGCGCACGGGGTGTGCGGCTCCGACGCCATGCGTATCAACGGCGTCAACCGACTCGCGTGCAAGGTGCTGATGCGCGATCTGCTCCCGAAGAAGCCGGGCAAGCAGCTCACCATCACGATCGAGCCGATTCGCGGGCTACCCGTGGAGAAGGACCTCGTGGTGGACATGGAGCCGTTCTTCGACGCCTACCGCGCGATCAAGCCGTATCTGATGACGAGCGGCAATCCGCCCACACGCGAACGGATTCAGAGCCAGACCGACCGCGCCCGGTACGACGACACCACCAAGTGCATCCTGTGCGCGTGCTGCACGACCAGTTGCCCCGTGTACTGGAGCGAGGGCAGCTACTTCGGGCCTGCCGCGATCGTCAACGCCCACCGGTTCATCTTCGACAGCCGCGACGAGGGCGCCGCCGAGCGGTTGGACATCCTCAACGAGGTCGACGGCGTCTGGCGCTGCCGGACCACCTTCAACTGCACGGAGTCCTGCCCGCGTGGCATCCAGGTGACGCAGGCCATCCAAGAGGTCAAGCGCGCGCTGATGTTCGCGCGCTAATTGCCTCGAAACTGCGGACAGATCGCGAACCGGCAGAAATCGCGATCTCACCGCAGTCTCGGCGGAATGCCTGCGCCCTTCCCCAGGACACCCGGGTATGAGGCCGTCCTCATTTGTTGACGCCGTCAGATCGAACTAGGTCGATCTCCGGATAGCGAGGCCAC
>JAVRPG010000796.1:0-6278 GCA_032162325.1 Mycobacterium sp.
CACGGTGTCGATATCGCGACGCAGCGCTTCGGGATCAACACGAGGCAGTCGCCTCCTGCGGTCGATGAGTTCAGCTGTGCTGGCACTCCGCCGCGGGAGAGGCCGCAGTTCTGCGATCGGGTGGCCATCCCGGGTGACGATCACCCGTTCTCCGTGCTCCACACGTTCCAGCACCTCTCCCCCTTTGTTGCGCAACTCGCGCACTGTCACTGACCGCATGAGTCCACTGTATCACCGGTGAGACACTAGTTCGGCTTGAGTGCGCCGAAGCGCAGGCCTACGCTCGTCCGCGCTATGACTCGAAAGAGCCTGAACCGGAGGGTGACCCAAGCCGCCGAGGCGGCGCTCGCCGAACAGCAATATGTCAGCACCACCGATGTGCTCGTCGGCCTCGGGTGGTTAACGCCGTCGCATATCGACCGGTGGCGGCAGGGCCGGATCGAGTCGCTCGAGAGCGTCGCGCAGGTCGAACCCAGCAAGATCGCAGCTGCGCTGGAGGCGTTCGAGCGCTGGGCGCAGGACCGAGGGCTCAACCCGTCGGAGACCGAGTACCTCGCCCGCACTCGCGACCGTCGCCAGCTGCGGTTCAGTGTCAGCGGGGACCCCGCCATCGAAAGCGCGCACCGCAGACACTGGGTGTCGCCAGACCTGCCCCAGCGCACGATCGAGCGGCAGAGCCGCCCGCCGGATCTCGTCGTGATCTCGCCGATCAACGAGTGGACGTGCACGTCGTGCGGTGGCACCGGCGACTTTCTGTTCATGGAAGACCCCGGCCCGCTGTGCCTGGACTGCGCCGATCTCGGGCATCTCGACTTCCTACCGTCCGGTGATGCAGCAATGACCCGGCGGGCGAAACGTGCCAGCCGGCTCTCGGCGATCGTGGTGCGGTGGAGCCGATCGCGCAAACGATATGAGCGCCAGGGCATCCTGGCCGAGCCGGCGGCGATCGAGCGTGCCGAACAGGAGTGTTTCTCCGATGCGGAGGTGCGCGCCCGCCGGCGGGAGCGTGACGGAATTCGCCGTGCGGACGAGGATGTGCGCTTCGCGGCCGACTTCGCTGCCGCGATCGCCGCGCAGTTCCCGAACTGCCCCACCAGCCGGGCCGAGGCGATCGCGCGTCACGCGGCGACGAGGGGCAGCGGCCGGGTCGGACGAAGCGCAGCCGGGCGGGCGCTCGATCCGAACGCGGTGCGGCTCGCAGTCGCGGCGTCGGTCCGACATGTAGACACCTCGTACGACGAGTTGCTGATGTCGGGCGTCGACCGCGAAGAGGCGCGGCGTCGGGTGGGCGAGCTGGTCGAGGACGTGTTGAGCGGCTGGGGCGCGACCAGCCGATAGCCTTCCGCGGGTGTTCCCGCCCTGTCAGGCGACGTGGGCGGGCTCGGCGTCGTCCAACCTGCGATTGCGCTGCGGGAACGCCAGTTTGACGATCTTGCGCACCACGGTGCCGAACTGTCGCGGCAGCGAGCCCTGGTTGTACGGAATGCCGTAACGCTTGCAGATCTCGCGCACCTCCTGGGAGATCTCCGCATGGCGGAAGGCAGGGATGTCCGGGAACAGGTGGTGCTCGATCTGGAACGACAGGTTGCCGCTCAGCAGATGAAAGAGCTTGCCGCCGGTAAGGTTCGCCGAGCCGAGGACCTGGCGGAAATACCACTGCCCGCGGGTCTCGGCCTTGGTTTCCTCGATCGAGAACTCCTGAACGTCCTCGGGGAAGTGACCGCAGAAGATGATCATGTATGACCACACATTGCGCATCAGGTTCGCCGTCAGGTTGCCGGTGAACACGAACGGCGCGAACGGTCCGGCCAGCAGTGGGAACGCCACGTAGTCCTTGAGCGTCTGCCGCTTGGTCTTGCGCCAGATGCCGTCGAGGATCTCGTGCTTATCGGCCAGGGTGATCTCGCCGGCGCGAATGCGCTCAGTTTCCATCTCGTGTAGCGCGACGCCGTACTGGAACAGCACCATCAGCAGGAAGGCGTACACGGGGTTGCCAAGGAAGTACGGACGCCACCGCTGGTCCTCGCTCATCCGCAGGATGCCGTAACCGATGTCGCGGTCCATGCCGACGATGTTGGTGTAGGTGTGGTGCATGTAGTTGTGCGAATGGCGCCACTGGTCGGCTGGGCACGCGGTGTCCCATTCGAACTTCTTGCCCGACAACGCCGGATCGCCCGTCCAGTCGTACTGGCCGTGCATGATGTTGTGGCCGATCTCCATGTTGTCGACGATCTTCGACAGTCCCAACATGGCGGTGCCTGCGAGCCAGAACGGCGGGAAGATGCCACCGAACAGCAGCGCCCGCCCGCCGACCTCCAAACCGCGCTGCGCCTTGATGATCCGACGAATGTAGGTGGTGTCGCGCTCGCCCAGATCGGCGATCACGCGCTCCTTCAGCTCGTCGAGCTCGCGGCCGAAGGCCTCGGCCTGCTCGGGGGTCATCGTGACGGTCTTACCCGCCACGGTTTTCGATGTGGACTTCTGTGGGGCCAAGGTAGTGACAGTCATGTCGAACTCCTTTCGATTACAGCGCGACGTCGACGTCACCGACGGGGACGGACACGCAGATCTGCACGTCCTCCTCCTCGGCGCTCGACACCGCTCCGGTGATTAGGTTCTTTACGGCGCCGCGCGTCTTGCGGCGCGTGCAGCTGTGGCAGATGCCCATCCGGCATCCGCTTTCGGGTGTGAGCCCGGCGGCCTCGGCCTGCACGAGCAACGGCCGGCCGTCGTCAGTCAATTCGACGCCGCTGTCGGTGAATGCAATTCGGCCGCCGGACGATTGGGCCGGCGCGGTGAACGCCGGGGGGACAAAGCTCTCCGAGCGCACGTTCGCGCAGTGTTCGCGGACGGCCTCGACCAAAGCGGGCGGACCACACGCGTACACGGCATCGGGTTTGGGCATCGCGGCCGCCAGCTGCTCGGCATCGAAGCGGCCGTCGAGATCAGACCCCTCGGTCGAACGGGTGTAGCCGTGCAAGACCCGGAGGCCGGGCATGGCGTCCAGCTCGTCGCGGTAGCAGGCCTCTTCGGCCGAACGTGCGTAGTGGATGAACGCGATCTCGCCGGTGAAGCCTTCGGCGCGAAGCGTGCGCAGCATCGACATCACGGGCGTGATGCCGCTGCCACCCGATACGAACAGGATGCGCTGTGGCCGGGCCACGGGAAGAGTGAAGTCCCCGCCAACCGAGTCCAGTCCGACCACCATCCCGGGTCGGGCGTGCTCGTACAGGTAGTTGGACACCAGCCCGCCGTCGTGGCGGCCAATGGTCAACTCGATGTGCGGGGCGCCCTCAGCGCTGGCCGGCGAGTAGGGACGAGTGCGGCGACGGCCGTCGATCTCGACGGTCAGATTGATGTGCTGGCCGGCGCGAAAACCGGTGAATGCCTTATTGGGCTCCAAGGTGAGCGTGACGCTGCGCGAGGTCTGCCTGCGCACCGCGATCACCTTCGCGCGGGCGTCTCCTGCGGTCCAGGTCGGGTCGACCAGCTCGGTGTACCGATCCACGCCATGGGGCCCGGTCAGTAGGTCGACCAGCGGTGACCGGAGCACCCGCCGCGTCAAAGTTTGAGTGAACATATGTACACCGTGCGCTATCGCCAGCGCGTGCGTCAATCGATTCGACCAGGTTGTGGTAGGTTTCACAAAGTGAACAGTCGTGCGCCCAGTTCACGAACGGGCCGTTCAAGCAGGTCGAGTAAGCCTCGGTCTCGAGACACTTTGTCGCGAGAGGAGCGCAAGGAGGCCACTCGTCGCGCGATCGTCGCCGCCTCGCTGCGCCTGCTCGAGGACCGCAGCTTCGCGGCGCTGAGCCTGCGTGAGGTCACCCGAGAGGCGGGCATCGTGCCCGCGGCGTTCTATCGGCACTTCGAGTCGATGGAGGCGCTCGGCCTCGTTCTGATCGACGAGTCGTTCCGCGCGCTGCGGGACATGCTGCGTGGCGCACGAGCGGGCAAGCTCGATCCGAACCGCGTCATTGAGTCCTCGGTCGACATCCTCATCGACGGGGTCAACGAGCGTCGCGAACACTGGCGCTTCATCGGGCGTGAGCGCTCCAGCGGCGTGACGGTGCTGCGGTACGCGATCCGCACCGAAATCCGGTTGATCACTTCGGAGTTGGCGATCGACCTGGCCCGCTTTCCCGGACTGAACACCTGGAGCAGCGAGGATCTCAACATTCTGGCCAGCCTGTTCGTGAACTCGATGATCGTGATCGCCGAGGCAATCGAGGACGCCACCGATTCGGCGGCGATCGACGAGATCAAGCGAACCGCGGTCAAGCAGCTGCGGATGATCGCCGTCGGCGTCAGCGGGTGGCGTAGCGCGGACTAGCGTGTGCGCATGCCGCAGCTCGAATTGACCTACCCGCGTCCCGACATCGCCGTCCTCACGCTGAACCGACCCGAGAAACTCAACGCGCTGAACTACGAGCTCGTCGAGGAACTGCACGCCGCACTCGACGGAATCGGCGCCAACAACGACTGCCGGGTCGTGGTGATCACCGGGTCCGGGCGCGGATTCTGCTCGGGTCTGGACCTGACCGACCCGAACCCGTCGCAGGCGGGCGGCGGCATCGAGTTCCCGCGGTCAGGCATGCGCTGGCAGGAGCGAATCGCGAACCTCACCGCGCGGATACACCGACTTCGGCAGCCGGTGATCGCGGCGGTCAACGGCCCAGCCTACGGCGGAGGTTTCGGCATCGCGCTGGCCTGCGACATCCGGGTCGCCTCCGAGTCGGCACGGTTCTGCACGCAGTTCATCAAGCTCGGCCTCGGCGGCTGCGACATCGGGGTCAGCTACACGCTGCCGCGCATCATCGGCGCCGGGCCGGCGTTCGACCTGATCCTGACGGCGCGAGTGGTCGACGCCGACGAGGCGCTGCGGTTGGGCATCGTCTCGCGGTTGTCAGGCTCGGTGGTCGACGACGCGCTGGCGATCGCCGAAACGCTTTGCGGTTACGGCAAATTCGGGCTTGAGTCGACCAAGCAGGTGATGTGGGCGAACCTCGAGGCGTCGAGCCTGGAGGCCGCGTTACACATGGAGAACCGCAGTCAGATCCTCGCGTCGACCAGCGGGGAGATGCTCGAGGCGGCTAGCGCGGCGTTCCACCACCGTCAGCGATGATGACCTGCCCGGTGATGTAGCTGCCGGCGTCCGACGTCAACAGCAGTGCGGCGCCGACCATTTCGTCGGGCGAAGCCAGCCGTTTCATCAGCGTCCCGCCCACCATGTAGTCGATCGCCTGCTGCGGGTTGTTGCGCATCATGTCGGTGTCGACCGGGCCTGGCGCCAGCGCGTTGACCCGGATGCCGAAAGGCACGAACTCGGCGGCCATCGACCGGGTGACCGACATCAGCGCGGCCTTGCCGGAGGCGTAGATGGAAATCGCAGGCGCGAAGTCGAACGCACCCACCGACACCATGTTCAGCACCGCCGCGGCGGTGCTGGCCTTCAGGTGCGGCAGCGCGTGCTGCACCAGGAACACCGGTCCCCGCAGGTTCACCTCGTAGGACTTCGCCCACGCTTCGGGTGTCATCTCGCCCAGCGGCTGGGCCAGTGCGTTGGCGGCGTTGTTCACGACGACGTCGATGCCGCCGAACTCGTCGACGGTCCGTTGCACGAGGGCACCGAGATCGTCGACGTTGCCAAGGTGGGTGGGCACCCCGATGGCCTGGCCCCCGAGACCGCGCAGGTGCTCCGCTGCCCGCTCGCAGGCGTCGGGTTTGCGGCTGGCCACCACCACATTGGCGCCGGCCAACAAGAAGCCTTCTGCCATCGCGTGGCCGATGCCTCTGGTGCCGCCCGTCACGATGACGGTGCGGCCGGTCATGTCGAAGAGACGGTCAAACGCTTCGCGATTCACGGCGCTCAGTAGAACAGATCGGGATTCGACGCCACGTACTGCTCAACGGTTTGAGCGGGCTGGCCGGTGATCCGCTCGACATCGTCGGTGGCCCGGTTGTAGCGATCTTCGCGATGCAGCCGCGCCATAGTGGCGATGTGCTGCTGGACGTGCTCCGGCAGGCCGATCGGTGCTAGCACCTCATGCTGCCATTCGTCGTAGGGCACGTCCTCGCCGGCAACCGCCCGTCCCAGTGCACGGGTGTATTGCTCGGCGAGGCCGTTGATGTCGAGCACTTCCGGGCCGGTGAGTTCGTATACGTTGCCGATGTGCTCGGCGGGGTTACGTAGGAGGGCGGCGACGACGCGGGCCACGTCGGCGGCGGCGATCGGCGAGGTGCGGCCGGTGCCGAACGGCAGCGCGAGCACACCCCTG
>JAVRPG010000797.1:0-6790 GCA_032162325.1 Mycobacterium sp.
GCCGGCGACTCGGCGGACCCGGATGATCGACGATTGGCGCGAGGTCCTGGAGGGGTGGGTGAGCGATTCGAAGGGAAAGATCCGCGGCGACAAAGCCCATGAGCGGCTGCTGGCGCTGGGCTATGCCGGGACCGACCGCACCACCCGTCGTGAGCTGGCCGACATCAAATCCCAATGGCGACTGGGTAATACACGGGTGCACCGACCGTGGATCACCGAACCCGGGTTGTGGCTGCAGTACGACTTCGGCGACGGCCCGATCGTCGACGGGCGCAAGGTCGTGCTCCTTGTGGCGTGGTTGGCGTGGTGCCGATACCGGGTGTCATCGCGCTGCGGGACCGGACCGCACCCAGTGTCTTCGCGGGGCTGGACCGGATCTTCGCCCATCCTGGGCGGCGCCCCGACCTACCTGCTCACCGACAACGAGAAGACCGTCACCACCGGACACATCGCCGGGGTCCCGGTCCGCAACCGTCAAGCCGTCACGTTCGGGCGGTACTACGGGATCTCGGTGCTGACGTGTCAGCCCGCCGACCCGGCATCCAAGGGTGGGGTGGAGAACGCCGTCAAGCTCGCCAAGGCCGACATCGTGCCCACCGAGACGAACCTGCTGCCGCAGTACGCCACCTTCGCCGAGCTGGAAACGGCGTGCTCGGCGTTCGTCGTCGAGATCAATTCGCGGGTGCACCGCAGCACGGGTCGTCGCCCCGTCGATGCTCAATCAGGAACGCACTGCGCTGCACGGCGTACCCAATCTTCCGCACACCGCGGCCTTGGGCGTGACACGTCGGGTTCCCGACAACACCCCGATGGTCACCTTCGAACATTGTCATCAATACTCCACACCGGAAACACTATTGGGCCAAAGCGTGTGGATCCGCCATCATGGCGGCACCGACGAAGTCGTGATCTGCGCCCTCGACGACGGGGGTCCGGTGGAAGTGGCGCGGCACCGCCGCACCACCCCGGGCAGTCCGGCGATCGACGACAGCCACTTCTCGAGCCACTACGACAAGATTCCCGGTGACTACCGGATCCGTGCCCGCAGCGCATCCGAGCAGATGTTCCTGGCCCTGGGCCCGGCGCGGAGGTGTGGCTCAAGGAGGCGGCCGCGCTCGGCATCGAACGGATGATCCAAAAGATGGCCCACGCCGTCGAACTATCGGCTCTGGGTGGCCGTGCCGACGTTGACTGGGCGGTCTTGGCGGAGCGTTCGGGGCTATAACCGACGCGGTGCTCGGCAACACCTACGATTTGGATGCGGCAGATTTTGCCGCGATCCGGCGCGCCAACGCTGACCGCGCGCTCGCCGCGCGGGTCGGAGACCCGGTCGTGCCCGACAACGCGCGGTTCTCCGATCCGCATAAGTTTGGCGTCGAAGATCAGCATCCGCCCCTGGGTAACGCGGTGGGCGCTGCCCGGTTGGCCCGGGTGCAGTACTGGCCCGCATTGAAAGACCTGTCGATGTACTCGCTGCGAATCCGCGAAGATGGGATGCGCGAACCCCACTGGCACCCCGTCACCGCCGAAATGGGCTATGTGCAAAAGGGATCGGCGCGCATGACCGTGATGGACCCCGACGGCACCATCGACACCTGGTACCTCACGGAGGGCGACACCTATTTCATTCCTCGCGCCTATCCACATCACATCGAGGTCTTCGATGCCCCCGAATGGCACTTCCTGATCTTCTTCGACCAGCCGACCCCCGGCGACATCGGCTACCGCGCGTCGGCCAGCGCGTACTCTCGCGAAGTCCTGGCCGCGACGTTCGGCACCCATATCGATGACCTGCCGAACTTCCCATTCACCCCGAGCGATCCGCTGATCGTCACCCGCAACAACCCCGTCGACGAGCATGGAATAGGCGAACGCTAAGCGACTTTCACCTCTGATCGCCGAGTCCTCGGAATGGCCGGAGACGCGCGGGAGCTGGTGGCCATTCCGGCCGCATCCCCGGGACGGCGAGCATCGAGGTCGCCGACGGTGGGCACACTGCGGGCCACCCCGACGGTGTTCACCATTGCCAACTACCGTCGCTTCGTTGGCGGGCAGTTGCTCAGCCTGATCGGGTCCTGGACCGAGACCATTGCTCAGGGGCTGCTCATTTTGAGCCTGACGCATTCGGGCTTGACGCTGGGCCTGGTCACCGCCACCCGCTACCTACCGGTCCTGTTCGCCACCCCGTATGCCGGGCTGATCGTGGACCGCCAAAACAAACGGCGCCTGATGATGCTCACCTCGACGCTGCTGGCGGGCGTCTCGGTCATCGTCGGCATCTCGGTGCTGGCCCGCACCATCGCGATCTGGCAGGTGTTCGTCGCCGCGGCGCTCTTCGGGATTGTCACCGCAGTGGACAACCCGGCCCGGATGGCGTTGATCCCCGAGCTGGTCGGTACGGACATGACCCGGCGGGCGGTCACCACCAACAGCATCTTCGCCAACGTCGGGCGTGCAGTTGGGCCGGCGGTCGCGGCGGTGACGATCCACGCTTTCGGACTGGGCTGGTGTTTCCTGTTCAACGCACTGAGCTTCGGCATGGTGCTAATCGCACTGGCAAGACTGGACATGCGGACCTTGCATCCCAGCACCGCTGTGCGGCGCGGGGATGGGCAGCTTCGGGAAGGCCTCAAAGTGGCCCGCGGGAATCGCGACATCGCCGGTCCGCTGGCGATGATGGTCTTCGTCGGAACCTTGACTTACGAATTCGAAGTCAGCCTGCCCATTTTCGCTGAACAGACGATTCACGGCGGACTGGACGGCTACAGCTGGCTCACCAGCGCATTCGGCGCCGGGGCCATCGTGGCCGGCCTGGTCCTGATGCGTTGGCCTCAAACCGGTCTGCCCCGGTTGTTGTCGCGAGCGCTGGGTACGGCGTCGCGATGACCGTGATGGCGTTCAGCCCGACACTGCAGGCTGCGATTGCAGCCGCTGTGCTGGTCGGAGCCTGCAGCATCGCGTTCTTGACTACCGGAAACGGCACCATCCAGCTGGCGGCAGCGCCAGAAATACGCGGCCGGGTGACCGGTCTGTGGACCACCGCGTTCGTGGGTTCCACGCCGATCGGCGCGGTGATCATCGGAAGCGTCGCACATTCGTTGGGGGGGAGGGCCGCACTCGGGATCGGTGCGGCAGGATGCCTTGCCGCGGTCCTGATCGGCCTGTTGATCCTTCGTCACGTACGGCCGGTGCAGTTCGCGCCACACGCGCAGATCACCGGCGACCACGAGAGGTTGTCCATTACTCGGCATTGACCGGCGTTGGTGACTCGCTGCGATTGTCGCGGGGTCAGCTGCACTTCACCGTCTCGTTGAAAGACCAACTGCGCCACTCTGATCCCGAAACGACGGTGTCAGACCAGGCCGGTGAGCGTGTCGTAGAGCAGGTAGAGGTTCAGTGTGGTGATGACGACGGTGATCAGGAGCATCAAGGTAGTGGTGACGCGGCGGTTGACCATATCGGTCATGGTGTCGCGGGTCCGGGTGATCAGCAGTAGAGGGATGAGGGCGAACGGGATGCCGAAGGACAGCACGATTTGGGAGTAGATCAGTGCCTGTGTGGTGTTTACGGCCAGGCCGAGGACGATCAGTGCCGGCATCATCGTCAGGGCGCGGCGGGCAAACAGGGGAATGCGCCAATTCATGAATCCGGCCATGACGACTTGTCCGGCGTAGGTGCCCACGCTGGAGGAGGCCAGCCCCGAGGCGATCAGGGCGATCCCAAACGCCAGCGCGGCACCGCCTCCGACGCGGGTGGCGAGGTGGCCGTGGACGGCTCCGAGGTCACCGGTGTCGGTCAGTCCGGGTTTGTGGAACAGAGCTGCGGCGATGCAGAGCATGGCGAGGTTGACCAGCCCGGCGAGGCCGAGACCGATGATGCAGTCCCACTTGTTGAAGGTGAGCAGGGTGTGGCGTTCGTGCTGATTGGCCGCGGAGACCCGGTTCTGGTGCAGGGCGGAGTGCAGGTAGACCACATGCGGCATGACGGTCGCGCCGATGATGCCGACGGTCAGGCTCAGGCTGTCACCACCGCCCAGGCGCGGCACCAGTCCGGCGGCGAGCTTCGTGTAGTCCTGTCCCCCGATGGTGAACAACAGGTAGATGAATCCCGATCCGACCAGTGCCAGCAGTGCGATGATGGCGAGTTCGAAGCGGCGAAGGCCACGCCGCTCAAGTGCCAGGATCACGAACGCGACGACCGCGGTGATCAGCCCCGCTGGTAGCAGCGGCACACCGAAGACGAGGTTGAGGCCGAGCGCGGCGCCAACGAACTCGGCCAGGTCAGTGGCCATCGCGACGACCTCGGCCTGCAGCCACAACACGACGTTCACCCGACGGCCGTATCGCTGCCTGCACAGTTCGGGCAGGCTCTGTCCGGTGGCCAGGCCGGTCTTCGAGGTCAGGTATTGGACGAGGATGGCCATCAGGTTGGCCATCACCACGACCCAGACGAGTTGATAGCCATGCTCGGCGCCGCCGGCGAAGTTGGTGGCGAAGTTACCGGGGTCGACATAGGCGACCGAAGCGACGAACGCCGGACCCAACAGCGCGAGCACCATGCGGCCACGGCCGCGCGAACTCACCTCCTCCAGGGTGACCTGGCCGCGTGGTACTACCTCGACAGCGGTCATGGCGCCACCGCGCCGGACACCGCAGAGCTCACTGCGACAGCGACCGTGCGGCGGGGCATGTCGATCCCGGTCATTGGCGGACGGACGCCAGGGCGTGGCTGGATCAGGCGTGGCGGTAGTCGCGGGCGGCCGGTTCGGCGAACTTGTCCAACTCCGGGAGGTTCACGACGATCGGATCGGTGCCCGAGCGGGTAACAGCCCAGACGGTCGGACTGTCGGCGGATGCGTTGATCTCCTGGTGCACGGTGTGCGCCGGTATGAAGACGAAGTCTCCTGGACCCGCCTCGACGACGTGCTCCAGGTGCTCACCCCACCGGTACCGTGCGATGCCTTCAACGACGTAAAGGATCGTCTCTTGATCGCCGTGGTGGTGCGCACCGGTCGCCGCGCCCGGTAATACGGTGCTCAGGAAGGCGCTCGGTACCTTGGCGTCGGGATTGCGGCTGTCGAAGGCGACGCGCCTGAGCAAACCCGAGGTCTGCGCGGTGTCGTCGGCGAGTTGGTCTCGCCGCGCAACGCGGACCGAGCGATTGTCGACCAGTGTCGAGTCGTCGGAATGGCGGCCGCCAGAACCGGGGGTGAGGCGCTCGGATTGCTCGCTCATGTCTGTCTCCTGTCGTGGATGCCGATAAGCCGGTCCCTCACTCCAGGATTACGCCTCGGCAAAGGGATGTCGCCCCAGCTGACACCCCACCAACGCCCCCGGCAACTGCCAATCGTGTCTACCCGTCAACGTGTACCCGACAAGACGGTTATGCCGTCCTTGGTCGGCTACGGCGTGTGAAGAAATTGATCGACGTCTCAAGATCGGTTGGTGCCGAGTAGCTTTCGCTGCGAGACGAGACCGTCCGTCTCACCGGCTGCGGAGCATCCACTGTCGACTTGATTTCGCCGTTTGTCGGCGGTGGCGGACAGTACCGAGTAGGCGTGCGTGGGTACTGCGAGTCCGGTGGCCATTCCGGTGATGACGAGTACTGCGGTGGCGCCGTCGGACGTCAGCGAGGTCAAAAGGTTTAATGTCGGAAGGTGTGCGAACTGCACCAGTCCGCTGAGCATGCGGAACACGTACACGCCGGGAACCAGCCCACCAGTTTGCGGCGTGGGCGAGCATCCCGACGGCGACGGGCCAGCCGATCGTGTCTGATCGCGGGCACCCTGTTGGTCCCGATATCGCATTATCTCCGGATGCTTGGTCTTCATGTCCCACTGACGCTGGACTATGCGCAAGAAATGACACGAATTTGAGACTCAGCTCAAATGACACGGCGTGAGACCGACTGCGTCAGTGCAGGTCAGCGAATTGCGATATGACACGCAGTTTGAGAACCGACACCTGGGAATTGAATTGCGCGTCTCGACGTCCTTAACTCCCGCCCGACTTTCCGATCCGTACCGAGGTTTCACTCCGGTTCGTGTGGTTTCAGCAGGCAATGAGTGTATCGGCGAGGCCCTCGGGCAGGGGCTCGATGGCACCGCTGTTGACCGCGATCGTTTTGAGATTGCGCCACAACTGAGTTCGCACATCTGCGATTGAGCCGCCCCACACCGTAGCCAGCTTTGCCTCGAGTGTTGCGACTGCTCCGGGCAGTCGGGCTCGGACTTGGCGGGCGGGGAAATCAGTCTCGGGCAGCATGCGATCGCGCGGGATCGCACTTAGTATGTCGGCACTCATCGCGGCGTTGACTGAGAAATGGGGCGAACTCGATCCGGTCGCACCGAAAAGCCCCGGCCCGTGTCGCCGGTACACAGAGATTGGCACGTCCACTCATGACCGCTGCGAGCAGGTGGCCGCCGCTCTAAACCTGCCCGCCGCGAAGGGCAAACCCGCCGAGGACGTCCCGCAGCCGTTGCGTCATTTCCCGCGTTGCGGGTATCCCGTCTACGAATGATCGACCCCCTCTTCGAACGTTAGGACAATGCCCATGACGGTGACCCGGGATGTGGCCGCGACCCGCCAGCGCGTGTGGGATGTGTTGGCCGACGGCTGGACCTACTCAGGATGGGTCGTCGGGAATAGCCGGATCCGCGCCGTCAGTTCGAACTGGCCTGCGCCTGGTTCGCGCATCCTGCATTCCATCGGGGCCTGGCCGGCGGTGATCAATGATGAGACCGTCGTCGAGAGTTGCGAGTCCGGTGAGGAACTGGTGCTGCTGGCGAAGG
>JAVRPG010000798.1:0-4131 GCA_032162325.1 Mycobacterium sp.
GCGTGATGCGGATCAGCACCGCCCGCGCATCGTCGGGGTCGACGGTGCGCGATACAAAGCCCGCGTCTTCGAGCCGGCGGACCTGGGTGGTCATCGTCGGTTGCGAGCAGTGGTCGAGCGAGGCAAGGTCGGATATCCTGGCCTCGCCTTGGTCCTCGATCGTGGACAGCAGCCGCGCCTGGGCGTAGCCCAGCGGCAAGCGGACCCGTTGCGTGGCCAGTCGATTGATTCGGGCCACCACAGCCAGCAGATCGGCTCCGAGCGTCGGGGTCATAACTCCATAGTTGCATAGGTTTGCTATGCATTCAACGTAGGCGGCGGTGTCGCCGGTCACAGCGTCGTCGCGAGGGCTCTCCCGTGGGGCCTGGCAGAATCGTGAAATGACCGCGACCGAGCCGAGCGCCCCTCGACGGGCAGGCTCGCTTCAACCGGTCGAGCTCGCGCAAGCCTCGGTGATGGCGGCGCTGTGCGCGGCCACCGCGATCGTCGCCGTTGTCGTCCCGTTCGCTGCGGGCGTGTCGTTGCTCGGCACCGTGCCGATGGGCCTGCTCGCCTACCGGTATCGGCTTCGGGTGCTGATCGCGGCGACCGTGGCCGGTGCCGTCATCGCATTTCTGATCGCAGGCATGGGCGGATTCATGACCGTCGTCAACTGCGCCTACATCGGCGGGCTGACCGGCATCGTGAAGCGCAGGGGCCGTGGCATCGTGACGGTCTTTGGCGCGTCGCTTGTCGCGGGCGCCCTGTTCGGCCTCGCCACGGTGGCGGCGCTGGCCGTCCTGACCCGGATGCGACATCTGATTTTCGACTCGGTGACCGCGAACATCAACGGCCTTGCCGCGATGCTCGCCCGCATCCCCGACATGGAGCCCGCCGCCGAGCGGCTCAAGCGTGACTTCGCGACCATGCTGGACTACTGGCCGTACCTGTTCTTTGGCTCGTCAGTGCTGTCGATCGTCATGGTCACCTTCATCGGCTGGTGGGCGCTGTCGCGGGTGATGCGCAGGCTGCTTGGCGTTCCTGACGTGCACAAGCTGCAGTCGTCGACCGACACAGGTCAGATCGGCCCGGTACCGGCCCGGCTGCACGACGTGCGATTCCGCTACCCCGAGGCCGACCACGACGCCCTCGGCCCGGTGTCGCTGAACGTGGAACCCGGTGAGCACCTCGCCGTGACCGGCGCCAACGGGTCGGGCAAGACCACGCTGATGCTGATGCTCGCCGGCCGCGAACCCACCTCCGGGACCATCGACCGTCCAGGCGCCGTCGGCCTCGGCAAGCTCGGAGGCACCGCGGTGATCATGCAGCACCCGGAAAGCCAGGTGCTGGGCACGCGGGTTGCCGACGACGTCGTGTGGGGACTGCCGCCAGGCAAGACCACCGACGTGCACCAGCTGCTCACCGAGGTCGGCCTCGACGGACTCGCCGAGCGCGACACCGGCGGCCTGTCCGGCGGCGAACTGCAGCGCCTTGCGGTTGCGGCCGCGCTGGCGCGTGAGCCGTCGTTGCTGATCGCCGATGAGGTCACCAGCATGGTCGACCAGGACGGGCGTGACACGCTCATGTCGGTGCTGTCGGGGCTGACCCAGCACCACCGGATGTCGCTGGTCCACATCACGCACTACAACGACGAAGCCGACGCCGCGGACCGCGCGATCAACCTGACCGGAAACGGTGGCGCCGCCGACAACACCGAGATGGTGGAGACGGCCGCCGCACCGGCCGCCACCGTGCCGATGGGTCACCACTCCGAAGCGCCCGTGCTCGAGCTCAAGGACGTCGGACATGAATACGCCAGCGGAACGCCCTGGGCGACAACCGCTTTGCGCGACATCAACTTCGCGGTCCATGAAGGCGACGGCGTGCTGATACACGGCCTGAACGGGTCGGGCAAGTCGACCCTGGCCTGGATCATGGCCGGTCTGACGGTGCCGACTGTCGGCAGCTGTCTGCTCGACGGTGCGCCGGTATCCGATCAGGTTGGCGGGGTGGCGATCTCGTTTCAGGCGGCCAGGCTGCAGCTGATGCGTAGCCGCGTCGATCTGGAAGTGGCCTCGGCGGCAGGGTTTTCGTCCCGCGACCACGGACGGGTGGTAGAGGCGTTGGCCACCGTCGGACTGGATCCGGCGCTGGCGAAGCGACGCGTCGATCAGCTCAGCGGCGGCCAGATGCGTCGTGTGGTGCTCGCGGGGCTGCTGGCTCGCTCACCGCGCGCAGTGATCCTCGATGAGCCGCTGGCCGGGCTGGACGCGGCGAGCCAGCGCGGCCTGCTGCGGCTGCTGGAAGACCTGCGGCGCCGCGCAGGCCTGACCGTTGTCGTCATCTCCCACGACTTTTCGGGCCTGGAAGAGCTGTGCCCGCGCACGCTGCACTTGCACGACGGCGCGCTGGCCGCGGCGCCGACGGCTGCGGGAGGCATGTCGTGACGGCTCCCGCCGCAACCAGGCAGCGTAAGCCGGTGGTGCTGCTGCGGCCGGTACCGGGCGACAGCGTCATCCACCGGCTGTGGGCCGGAACGAAACTCATCGTGGTGGCGGGCATCGGGGTGATGTTGACGTTCTACCCCGGCTGGGTGCCGATCGGCTTGGTGGCCGCGCTGTGCTTCACCACAGCGTGGCTGGCCCACATTCCGCGGGCCGCCTTGCCGTCGATTCCACGCTGGCTGTGGATCGTGATCATCATCGGCGGTACTACCGCAACGTTCGCCGGCGGCAGCCCGGTCATCGATCTGGGTTCGGTCGAAGTCGGCCTCGGCGGGCTGGTCAGCTTCCTGCGGATAACCGCGGTGTCGATCGTGCTGCTCGGACTCGGCGCGCTGGTGTCGTGGACCACCAACGTCGCCGAGATCGCACCCGCCGTAGCCACATTGGGCCGGCCGCTGCGGCCGTTGCGGATACCGGTCGACGACTGGGCGGTGACACTGGCGCTGGCGTTGCGGGCGTTCCCGATGCTGATCGACGAGTTCCGCGTGCTCTACGCGGCCCGCAGGCTGCGGCCCAAAGAGGTGCCAACCAGTCGACGGGCCCGCCGGCGGCGGTGGGCGCTGGAGGTCATCGACATACTCGCCGCGGGGATCACCGTGGCGCTGCGCCGGGCCGACGAGATGGGCGATGCGATCACCGCCCGCGGTGGTGCCGGTCAGATCTCCGCGGCGCCGTCACGGCCGAAACTGGCCGACTGGGTTGCGCTTTCGATTTCGATCTTGCTGTGTGCCGTCGCGGTGACACTGGAGCTGGCGGTGCTGGGCACCACCCGCTAGCGCGACGCCGTGGATTTGCATCCACGGCCAACCGTATGTGCATTTTGTCCGCCTAGCGAGCGACAAGAAAGCGCCGTTGCCCCGGGTGCGGGCGGTTGTCGCTCGCTGGGTGGACAAAATCTACCGATACCCAAGGCGCCGCACTGCGCTCGCGACGTTAGCGGGACGCCTGGCCGGCGAGTTTCCTATCTCCTCTGAGGAGATGGCCCTTGTCCTCCACCACCTCTTGAGCGGCCATTCGGCCGGAGCGGACGGTGCCCGCGCCAACCCGGCGACGGTGGACCGAACTCTTGCAACAGCGAACGTGCCAAATTAGCAGAGGTTGAGCGTGCCAAATTAGCAGAGGTTGAGTACGGCGGCGACCATGGTGCTGCGAATGCGCGGAGCCATTGCGTACGGCCCGCCGCTGTTGGAGCGGTGCAGAATGCTCGACGGAACCGCGTGCCTGCGTTAAGAGCGAGAAACCAGGTGGTTGTACCAGAATTAATTGATCTCGACAGAATCCGTACGGCGTCTCGCAGGAAACCTAACCGTCGACACACGCGGCCGCCTATTATTAGCCATTGGGGGGTATGAGGAAAGGGGAAAGGAACCATGAGCAACCAGAAGGTTCGGCTGTGGACCGCCGCCAAAGTGGGCGCGCTGGTCCTCGCGCTTGCCATCGGCCAGGTGATCAGCGGCGCCGCAGTCCAGCCCGCCTATGCCTGCGGTGGCTGGTATAGCACGTATTGTCCCCCGCCGCCGCCTCCGCCACCCCCGCCGCCGACGGTGAAGAAGGGCAATAACGGGTGGGGTAACGGCGGGGACACCACCAATCCCGGTAGCTTCACCGGTGGTGGCGTGTCGCGAGGCGGCTATGGTGCTGGTTCCTC
>JAVRPG010000799.1:0-2676 GCA_032162325.1 Mycobacterium sp.
GCCGGCGACTCGGCGGACCCGGATGATCGACGATTGGCGCGAGGTCCTGGAGGGGTGGGTGAGCGATTCGAAGGGAAAGATCCGCGGCGACAAAGCCCATGAGCGGCTGCTGGCGCTGGGCTATGCCCGGGTGAACGGCGCCGTAAGCGTGGCAGGATGTGGTCGCGGTTGACGATCATCGCGGCGAGGGCGACCACGGCGTAGATGCCGCAGAGGATGAGGCGTCCGGCCACACCGGCGCTGGCCGCCTAATTGCAGCCCGCAGGGCTCGCGCGATCGAGAGGGTTCCTGCCACCACGACAGGTTGGCCGGACTCGGAACGGTCTGGGCCTTCGATGGGAGCCCGTGTCGGATATCACGGTCGAGCGGGCGCGTGCCACAGCAGGCTACGGTGCCGGGGCGAGCCCGCTGAACAGTGTTCGAGCGAACGCCGCCGCGGCGCGCTGCGCGGCTTCGTCATCCATTGGCGTGTCGTCGAAGCGGCTCAGGAACGCATGCTGGAAGCATGCCCCGAGCAGCAGTGCGGCAGCGGCCCGTGGTTCGGCGTCGGCTCGCAGGCGGCCGAGATCCTGTTCGGCTGCAAGGTAGTTGGCAACTGCGTCGTTGACGCGGTGTGGGCCGGCGTCGCGTTCGTGCACCGCGGCACGGTGGGCGGCCAGCAGCTGCGGTTCAGAGAACACCGACGCGGCCATCACGAAGGTTTCGTGATAAAAGCCCAGCGCGGCTCGCGCGACTTCCTGCAGCGTCTCGTGCACCGAACCCTCGCCGGCCCGTTGGCCGAGGTGGGCCAGCACCGCACCGAGCGTGCTCGGCACCCGCTCGCTGAGCACGGCCAAGAACATGTCAGTCTTGTCGCGAAAGTGCTTGTATAGGGCGGCCTCCGAGTAGCCAGCTGCCTTGGCGATCTCCTTGGTGGTCGCGCGGGCCATTCCGCGGGTGCGCATGACATGTGCGGCCGCATCGAGCATCCGGTCCCTCGTGCTCACACCGACCTCCCCTTGACAAGTTAGTGAGTCTTCACCAATCATAGAGGTTGGTAAGTACTCACCAACCTAGAGGAGATCATGAAGATCACGATTTTCGGCGCGACCGGGGGCACCGGCACGCGGTTGCTCGACCTGGCATGCGCTGCCGGGCACGAGGTCACTGCGGTGGTCCGCGACCCCGCGCGCCTGACTGGCAACGATCCGCATCTGACGGCGGTCACGGCCAACGTCATGGACCTGGATGCGATCGGACCTGTTGTCGCGGGCCGCGATGCCGTGGTCACGGCGATCGGCTCGCGCGAGGGTCGCAAACCCACCACCGTGCAGACCGACAGCACGGCCAGCATCGTCACCGCGATGGGGCACCACGGCACGCGCCGGTTGGTCGCGGTGAGCAACAGCGGCATGTTCACCGAGGGCGATGGGCCGATGAGCCGGCTGGTCGTCAAACCGATCCTGCGCAGGCTGCTCAGGCATCCCTGGGCCGACATGCGGCGCATGGAAGACATCGTGCGTGACAGTGAACTGGACTGGACGATCATGCGCCCGCCGATGCTGACCGACGGGCGGGGCACCGGCTCCTACCGAACCGCGGTCGACCGCAACGTGCGCGGCGGCATCCGGGTGTCTCGCGCTGACTTGGCCGACGGCATCCTGCGCTGCCTGGCCGACCCGGGATCCATCCACACGGCCGTCTCCATCGCGAACTGACCGAGGATCGGGAGAACATGAGGAACTCGGTTCAACCCTTGCGGGTCGTCTGCGTCGGTGACAGCCTCACGCGCGGCCAGGTCAGCGTCGACTATGTCGAAATGCTGGCCTCACGCGACATCGGCGGGTCGGTCAGCTTCACCCATGCCGGCGTCAACGGCGATCTCGCCTTCAATGTGCTGCAGCGACTCGATTCGGTGATCGACCTGCAGCCCGATGCGGTGTCGGTGCTGATTGGCACTAACGACGCCAACGCCAGCCTGTCGGAGAAGAACATCCGGATGATGACGCGGATGAAGAAGTTGCCTAAGCGGCCGACGATCGAGTGGTACCGCGAGAATCTCGCGGCGATCGTCGACCGCCTGGCCACGGAAACCTCCGCGCGCATTGCCCTGCTGTCACTTCCGGTCCTCGGTGAAGAACTGGGGTCGGAGTCGGTGCGACGGTCAGCGGACTACAGCGCCGTGGTCAAGGAGATCGCCCGCACACACAAAGTGACATATCTACGGTTGCATGAACGCCAGGTCGCCTGCTTGACGGCTGGGGGGTTTACACCGGGAACCCGGTTCCGCGACGGCCGAATTCTTTCCGCCAGCGCGGCGACACAACACTTCATGCTGCGCCGCTCATTCGACGGCATCTCCCGCCGCCGTGGTCTGCAGCTGACCACCGACCTGATCCACCAAAACACCAGCGGCGCCACGATGATCGCCGATCTCATCGAGCAGTTCCTCGCGCAATAGCAAGCCGAAAGCGTCACGTCGTCGGTTCAAGCCGACCATCGAAGCCGGCAACGGAAGGGAACTGCTATGTCTCATACCCTGATGCCACCAGCAGCAAGGCGGGCGGTCGGCCGTTTCGTCGCGATCGCCCTCGCTGCAGTTGCTACCGGGCTTGCATGGGTGACCGGCCGGCTGGCCCACATCAGGTACATCGTCGCCACTCCGTTTGGCACCCGCGAAATCACGCTTCTACTTAC
>JAVRPG010000800.1:0-7426 GCA_032162325.1 Mycobacterium sp.
CTCGCCGCTGAGACCGGTTTGGTGTACCTGCTCATGCGAGTCACCGGCGGAAGCATCTTCGGCGTGGTCTTTCTGCTGGGCATCCTGGTGGTTTCTACCGTGTGGGGATTGCGGCTCGGCGCGCTGACAACGCTCGCCAGCGCCGCCGTATACGTGTTCTTCCATCGTCTGCAGACGGGCGGGAGCATTCTCGCGGCCGCCGCTTACGACGGGGTAGCGGTCAGTGTTTTCCTCATCGTCGCCCTGTCGGCCGCGACTCTCGCCGGACTGGCACGATTGCGCGCCCGCGAGGCCGACCGACGCCGCCGGGAGGTCGAGGTGAGCCACGATGAGCTCGGTGTCCTCGCGGTACACCAAGCAGCACTGCGGCGGGTGGCGACGTTAGTTGCGCGCGGTGCCACCCCCTCTGAGGTCTTCGCGGCGGTGTCCGACGAATTGGCCCGCTGCCTGCACGCGGTGAGCGCGGGGCTGCTCCGCTACGAGCCCGACGGCAGCGGGTATGTGGTTGACGTTCAATATGAGCCGGGCATAACGAATATGCCTGTCACCGGCGAGCGTATTCCGTTGGCGGGCAACGATGTCGGAGCGCTGGTGCAACGCACCGGCCGCGGCGCGCGCATCGACAGCCACGACAACGTCGGCGGTCCCGAAGCCGCGCGCATCCGTGCCGCCGGCATCGGTTCGATCGTGGGCGCGCCGATCGTCATCGACGGACACTTGTGGGGCGCGGCGATCATCGGCACGACGAAACGCGAGCCACTGCCACCCGATGCCGAGGCCCGCCTGGGTGACTTCACCGATCTCGTGGCCACTGCGATCGCCAACGCCCAGACCCGAGCCGAACTCAGGGTGCTTGCCGAGCAACAGGCAGCGCTGCGGCGGGTGGCAACACTGGTCGCGCGGGGCGTTGCGCCGACGGAGGTTTTCGCCGCCGTGGCGGAAGAGTTGGCGTACTGCCTCGGTGTGCGCAATGCGGGTCTCTGCCGCTTGGAGCCTGGGGGCGCGGCCACGCTGGTCGCGGCCCGCGACGAGTCCGGGTTGACGAACAAGCTTGTCGGCCGGCGGTTTTCGCTTGAGGGCGAGAACATCGTGGCGACGGTGCTGCGCACCGGCCGCGCGGCCCGAATGGACAACCACGACAATGCTGCCGGCCCCGCCGCGGCACGCATTCGTGAGCTGGGCATCCGCTCCGCGGTGGGCGCGCCGATCATCGTCGCCGGCAGCCTGTGGGGCGTGGCCACCGTGAGCACCTCTCGGCCCGAGCCGCTGCCTGCCGACACAGAGGCGCGCGTCGGCGACTTCGCGGATCTGGTGGCGACGGCCATCGCCAATGCGCAAGCACACGCCGAGCTCACCGCGTCTCGGGTCCGCATTGTCGCGGCCGCTGATCATACGCGGCGGCGTATCGAACGCGATCTGCACGACGGCGCCCAACAGCGATTGGTTTCGCTCGGGCTCGAGCTTCGCACCGTGGAGGCGGGTGTGCCGCGCGACCTCCTGCCGCTCAAGGCGCGGATTTCAGACCTTGTCACCACCGTCACCGGGATATCGGAGGATCTGCAGGAGCTCTCTCGCGGGATTCATCCGGCGATCCTGTCCAAGGGCGGCCTCGGTCCAGCGATCAAGGTGCTGGCCCGCCGCTCGGCAACCCCGGTCGAACTGCTCCTTGGGATCCATCGACGGCTACCGGACCCGGTCGAGGTGGCGGCCTACTATGTCGTCGCTGAGGCCCTGACGAACGCGGCCAAACACGCACAAGCGTCGATGGTGGAAGTTTGCGCCTATACCGAGGGCCAGGACCTGCACCTGTCGATTCGAGACGACGGAATCGGCGGAGCCGATGCCGCCAAAGGATCCGGAATCAGCGGTCTGCGCGACCGCGTCGAGGCGCTCGGCGGCGCGCTGTCCATCTCGAGTCACCCCGGAACTGGCACCGAATTACACGCCACGATGCCGTTTGAAACTCCATGACCGTGGCGGACTGGACGGTGCCTCGGCGGCGTTACGTTCGGCTGTCTGGTATTCCGACGCCAGCGGTGGTGTCGCTCATTGACGGACACCCTTCTCGATGAGGTCGCCGAGGTCGCGGTCGATGTTGCGCCAGTATTCGAAGGCGCGTTGCAGCACCGGTTCGCTGACTCCGTTGAGGAGGTGGCCAACGACGTTGCCCACCAAGCGTTCCCGCTCGGCATCGTTCATCACGTCGCGGACCAGCGTGCCGGCCTGACCCCAGTCGTCGTCCTCGGCTCGCAGCGTGTAGGCGGTGCGCACCATGTCGCCGTCGGTGTGCCAGCCGGCGGGCTCGCCAAAGCGGGCCGTGTCGGCCTGCGGGCCGCCCTTGGAGTTCGGCGCGTACACCGGGTCGGTCGCGAGCTGATAGCGCATGTGGCCTGCGGTGCTGTAACTGTGCACCGGCGACTTGGGTGCATTGACCGGCAGCTGGTTGTAGTTCGCTCCGATCCGGTAACGGTGCGCGTCGGCGTAGGCGAACATCCGGCCCAACAGCATCTTGTCGGGGCTGGCTCCGATGCCGGGAACCATGTTGCTTGGCTCCCAGGCGCCCTGCTCGATCTGGCTGTGGTGATCGGTGGGGTTGCGATCCAGCGTCAGCTTGCCGACCTCGATCAACGGGTAATCCGCGTGCGGCCACACCTTGGTCAGGTCGAACGGGTTGAACCGGTAGGTCTTGGCCTCGTCGAACGGCATGATCTGCATCTTCAACGTCCAGCTCGGGCACTCGCCACGACCGATCGCCTCGAACAGGTCACGCGTGTGGTAGTCGGTGTCCATCGACGCGAGCTGGTCGGCCTCGTCCTGGGTGAAGTTCTCGACGCCCTGGTCGGTCATGAAATGGTATTTGACCCAGAACCTTTCGCCGTTGGCGTTGACCCACATGTAGGTGTGCGAGCCGTAGAGGTTCATGTGCCGCCACGTGGAGGGGATGCCGCGGTCGCCCATCAGGTAGGTGACCTGGTGCGCGGACTCCGGTGAGAGTGTCCAGAAGTCCCACTGCATGTCGTGATCGCGCAGGTTGCTGTCGGCGCGGCGCTTTTGCGAGCGAATGAAATGGCCGAACTTCAACGGATCGCGGATGAAGAACACCGGGGTGTTGTTGCCGACGATGTCGTAGTTGCCCTCGGTGGTGTAGAACTTCAGTGCCCAGCCCCGCGGGTCGCGCCAGGTGTCTGGGCTGCCGCGCTCGCCGGCCACCGTGGAGAACCGGATCACCGTCTCGGTGCTGGTGCCCGGCTGAAACACCGCCGCCTTGGTGAACGCACTGACATCCTGGGTGACCTCGAAGCGCCCAAAAGCACCGCTGCCCTTCGCGTGAGGCTGGCGCTCGGGCACCCGCTCGCGGTTGAACGCCGCCATCTGCTCGATCAGGTAGTGATCGTGCAGCAGGATCGGGCCATCAGGGCCGATGGTCAGCGAGTGCTCGTCACTCTCGACCGGGATGCCGGCATCCGTCGTCGTCGGTGGAGTGGGTCGCGTGTCGGTCATTGCGGTGCCTTTCGGTGGGGGTGGTTAACGCGATCTACTGAACCGGTTTGTCCGGCAGGTGATCTCATTCCTGCCTGCGGGCCTGTACGTGAAGTACGGCAGACGGCGAGTTGTACTCGTCGATCTCCGGCACCATCAGCAGATTGCGGTCGAGGATTTCGGCGACCCACACCAACAGTCGCCCAAGGACGTTACGCATCGCGGTTCCCTTCGTCGGACTGCTGCAGTCTCTTCTGCAGCGGATGTCGCCGTGCGACTTCGCCCGCGCGACAGGCCATTCCGTGCCGGAGCGCGGGAGTGGTCAGGAGACGCAGGAGCGCCGCCGCCATCCCGGACACGTCGCCAGGTCGGTACACCAATCCCGCGCTGGTGGGTACCACCAGCCGCATGGTCGTCGGGTCGATGGGTGCGACCACGGGGCGGCAGGCCGACAGCACGTCCAGCAAGCTCACCTGCCCCAATGCAGTACTCGGCACCACCACATCTGCGGCGGCGACGACGTTCGACCACCGGCCGGCCGGGACACCCCTGAGCAGGTGCACGTCCGCCCCGACGCCATGCTCGAACGCGCGCCGCACGACCGTGGTGCGGTGCGGACCGGTCCCGAACAGGACCAGTTGCACCCCGCAGCGCCGCCGGACTGTGGCGAAGGCCGCGGCGAGTTGTTCGGCGTGGAAGCGGTCATCGAACGGCCCCGTTGCGACGATGGTCGGAACGCCGGCGAGACCGATCAACGATCGAGCGACCACTGGGTCGTGCGGCACGAATGGCTCGAGCGACGGGGCAACGTGCCGGGCGATGTCACTTGTCATCAGGACTCATCACCAGAAAGGTGACCCCGGCAGCGATTCCGGCGAGCACTTGCGCCACCAGGTATACCCACAGTGTCGGCCAGGCGAACATGTCCATCACCGCCGCGCCGAGCGTAACCGCCGGGTTGAACGCGGCGCCGGAGATCGCGCCGACGGCGACCGCCCCCGCTACGACTGTGAACCCGATTGCCAGGCCGTAGAACGAATTGTCGGGGTGGCTCTTGCTCGTGGCGACGTTGAGCACGACGTAGCACAGGGCGAAGGAGAACAACATCTCGACGACGAACGCCGCCACCATGGCGTGACCACTCAGCGTCATGGTCGCGTGCCTCGTGAGCTGGACAGGATCGAGGATGTTGCGCACCACCAGGGCGGCGAGCAGTCCGGCGCCGAGCTGAACGAGCCAGTAGGCGGCGGCATCGCGCAGCCGGATCCTGCCTCGCACCAGTACTGCTAGCGTCACAGCGGGGTTGTAGTGCCCACCCGACAGGTGACCGCCCGCATACACCATGACCATCAAGACCGCGCCGATACCCAGCGGCGCCAACGGGCTGCCGCTCCCGACAGCGGTCCCGACCGTGAACACGAGAAAGAACGTCCCGATCGCTTCGACCGCGTACTTCACGTCCGCGCGAGGGGAGGCGGCGACGGCGACCGTTTCGTCTGCGATCATCGCCTCGTTTGGTGCTTGGGATGTGACCATGGGTCCTAAGAATCGCGGTCGGGACCGCTGATGTCGTCAACGCTGACGCCCAACGTCCATTTCCCGCCAGTGCAACCGACGCTTACCGGCCAGCTGCAATATCTGTGCCGACCGGTGTTCGCGCGCCGTTCGCGAGGCTACGTTTCAGGTAAGTCGTAACAAGTTAAGCGGCCGGGAGATGGCGGAGTGGTATCTGCACTGCGGGTAGTAGTTGCCGAGGATGATGTGCTGCTACGTGAGGGTTTGGCCAGTCTGTTGGATGGGTCGGGTTTGGACGTTGTCGGCCAGGCCGGCGACGGCGCGCAGCTGATGGCGCTCGTCCGCGATAGGGCGCCCGATTTGGTGGTGACCGACATTCGGATGCCGCCGACGAACACCGTCGAGGGGCTGGATGCTGCCCGAGCGATCCGCGAGGAGCTGCCCGATGTCGGCATTTTGATGTTATCGGCCCACGTTGACGTCGAGCATGCGATGGAGCTGTTGGGCAGCGGGCGCAGCATCGGTTATCTGCTCAAGAGCCGGGTGACCGATGTGGCCGATTTCGTCGACACGGTAGGGCGCATCGCCAACGGTGCTTCGGTGGTGGATCCGGCGGTGGTGTCGGAGTTGGTGTCGGCACGGCGACGTGATGATCCGTTGGCGATTCTGAGTCCTCGAGAGTTGGAGGTGTTGGCATTGATGGCGGAGGGGCGGTCCAATGCCGGTATCGCGCTACGGCTGTGGGTAACAGAGGGCACGGTAGAAAAGCATGTGCGCAGCATCTTGACGAAATTGAATCTGCCGGAGACCGGTGACAATCACCGCCGCGTGCTCGCGGTCGTCACCTTCCTGGAGACCCGCTGACCGGCTGGCGCTACAACGGTGTTCTCAACGACGGATCAGATCGTGGATCGCCTCTGCCGAGAGGGCGGACTTGGACACGAACCCGACGGCCGGACTCGTCTCGATCAAGTCGGTGAAGTCCTGGGCGGCATGGGTGGAGATCAGTATCAGCGATGACGGCGCCGCCGACGCTGCCCGGTGGAGTTGCTCGGCGACGTCGAACCCGCTCTCGCCTCCGAGGTCGAGGTCGACCAGCGTCACATCTGGACGCAATTCTTCGAAGCGCCGGAGTGCGTCAGCTCCCGTCGACGCGACTCCGACGACGGCGACGCCTTCGCCCTCGAGCAGCCCGCATGCGGCGGCGACGAAATAGGCGCTGTCATCAACGATTAGGCAGCGCATCGGGCAACTCGCAAGTACATGCTTTCAGCATCCCGCTTCGAGGACCGCGGCGCATACCGGCTAACTGCAAATCGCCTGTGCGCGGGGCTGATACCGGCTACCCGGTAGGCACAGATTCTCGCTGGCGGGGCGCGCTGATGGGCATCAGCGGTAGCGACATCGACTTGGGGATGCGCAAGTCTGGCAGGCAATGACTTCGGGGAGGGGAGGCGCCGTCGAACAACCGCGTCGGCCGATGCGGAATGAGATATGGAGAGAAATGAAGACAACGACTTTGGGCCGAAGCGGACTTCACATCTCGCGCATCGCGTTTGGCACTTGGCAGCTCGGCGGAGATTGGGGCACGTTCGACGAGAACGCGGCCGTCTCGGCGATCCGTTGTGCCCGCGAATTGGGGGTCAACTTCTTCGACACCGCGCAGGCATACGGCTTCGGGGCGTCCGAGCAGATCCTCGGCAAGGCGCTGCGTGATGAGCTCAGCAGGGACCGCGACGAATTGGTGATCGCCACCAAGGGCGGATTGCGTCAGACCGAGTCCGCCTTGGTCCGCGACGCGAGCCCCGAGTGGCTGCGCCGAGGCGTGGACGCGAGCCTGACCGCGCTCGGGGTCGACCACATCGACCTGTACCAGGTGCATTGGCCGGACCCGGCAATGCCGGCCGCCGAGACCGCGGGCGCACTGGCCGACCTCATCCGCGAAGGCAAGATCGGCCACGTCGGCGTATCCAACTACAACGCCGCCCAGATGGCCGATTTCTCCGCGACGCTGCCGGTGGAGACCCTCCAACCGCCGTACCACCTGTTCCGACGCGAGATCGAGGACGACGTCCTGCCATATTGTCGTGAGAACAACATCGGTGTGCTGGTGTACGGGCCGCTGGCACACGGCTTGCTGACCGGAACGCTGACCGCGCAAACGGCTTTCGCGGACGACGACTGGCGCAGTAAGAGCCCGGTCTTCACCGGTGAAACGTACCGGCGCAACCTCGCGACGGTGCATGCGCTGGAGCAGTTCGCCGTCGACCGTGGCATCACAGTCAGTCAGCTGGCCATCGCGTGGACCCTGTCCAACCCGGCGGTGCACGTCGCCATCGTCGGCACCCGTCACGCCCGCCACGTCGAAGAAAGCCTCGCGGCGGCGGAGGTATCGCTTAGTGATGCGGACCTGGCCGACATCGACAGGATC
>JAVRPG010000801.1:0-2534 GCA_032162325.1 Mycobacterium sp.
AAGGACATGGTGCTGCCGATGAACAGCGGCGCGGAAGCCGTGGAGAGCGGCATCAAGGTGGCCCGCAAGTGGGGCACCGACGTCAAGGGCGTGCCCGCCGGAGCGAGCAATATCGTGGTGGCGCACAACAACTTCCATGGCCGCACCACGACGATCATCAGCTTCTCCGACGATGAGACCGCCCGCCGCGGCTTCGGGCCGTACACACCCGGCTTCCGGGCGGTGCCGTTCGGCGATGCCGACGCGCTGGCCGCCGCCATCGACGACGACACCGTTGCGGTGCTGATCGAGCCCATCCAGGGTGAGGCAGGCATCATCGTGCCGCCCGACGACTACCTGCCGCGGGTGCGCGCGCTGTGCACCGAGCGCAACGTGCTGATGATCGCCGACGAGATCCAGTCCGGCCTGGCCCGGACCGGGCGCACCTTCGCCTGCGACCACTGGGGCGTGGTGCCCGACATCTACCTGCTCGGCAAAGCCCTTGGCGGAGGCGTCGTTCCATTGTCGGCGGTAGTGGCGAACCGCGACGTCCTCGGCGTGCTGCATCCTGGCGAGCACGGCTCGACCTTCGGCGGCAATCCGCTGGCCACCGCTATCGGTACGACTGTTGTTGCAATGCTGCGTCGCGGTGAATTCCAGTCCCGCTCAACGGAACTGGGTGAGCGCCTGCACGGGCGGCTGCGCGCCTTGATCGGACACGGCGTGGTAGCGGTGCGGGGCATGGGGCTGTGGGCAGGCGTCGACATCGACCCGACGCTCGCCACCGGCAAACAAATCAGCCTGAAGCTGGCGGAACGCGGTGTCCTGGTTAAGGACACCCACGGCTCAACGCTGCGTTTCGCGCCGCCGTTGGTGATCACCGCCGAGGAGATCGATTGGGCTATCGGTCAATTCGCCGACGTTCTGGCCGAGACCGGTTCACACTTGTCAGGTACTGAGATATAGCCCCACAGGAGGCATCATGACCGCCCCATCGCAAAGCCTCTCCGAGCAGTTGTTGCGTCGTCGGCCCGTGGCGGGCGCCCCGGTCGCACACGGTGCCTCTGATCACCTGAAGAGAAGCATCGGCACATTCCAGCTGACGATGTTCGGCGTCGGCGCGACGGTGGGCACCGGTATCTTCTTCGTGCTCTCGGCGGCGGTCCCCGAAGCCGGTCCGGCGGTGCTCGTCTCGTTTGTCCTCGCCGCCATCGCGGCCGGACTCTCCGCCCTCTGCTACGCGGAAATGGCATCGTCGGTGCCGGTGTCGGGGTCGACGTACTCGTACGCCTACACAACTCTCGGTGAGTTCGTCGCGATGGGTGTGGCGGCCTGCCTCTTGCTCGAGTACGGAGTGTCGATCTCGGCGGTCGCGGTCGGGTGGAGTGGCTACCTGAACAAGCTGCTGGACAATCTGTTTGGTTGGCAGATCCCGCAATCACTGACGTCGGCCCCCTGGGACGCCACCCCGGGCATCGTCAATCTACCCGCTATCTTGCTGATCGTGATGTGCGCGCTGCTGCTGATCCGCGGCGCCAGCGAATCGGCGCGGGTCAACGCGATCATGGTGCTGATCAAGCTGGGTGTGCTGGCGATGTTCGTGATCATCGCGTTCACCGCCTTTGACGCCAACCAGCTCAAGGACTTTGCCCCTTTCGGCGTTGCGGGCATCGGCTCGGCGGCGGGCACGATCTTCTTCTCGTTCATCGGCCTTGACGCGGTATCGACGGCGGGTGACGAGGTGAAGGACCCGCAGAAGACCATGCCGCGCGCGCTGATGGCGGCGCTGGCGACGGTCACCACCGTCTACGTTCTCGTCGCGCTCGCCGCCGTCGGCACCCAGCCCTGGCAGAACTTCGCCGGGCAGCAGGACGCCGGACTGGCCACCATCCTCGACAACGTCACGCACCAAGGCTGGGCCAGCACGATTCTGTGCGCGGGCGCGGTGATCTCGATCTTCACCGTCACGCTGATCACGATGTACGGCCAGACTCGCATCTTGTTCGCGATGGGTCGAGACGGGCTGCTGCCGACGCGATTTGCGTCGGTGAGCATGCGCACCATGACCCCGGTGACCAACACGGTGATCGTGGCTATCGCCGCCGGCGCGTTGGCCGGCCTCGTCCCGCTGGACAAGCTGGCGGACATGGTGTCCATCGGCACGCTGACCGCGTTCATCGTTGTGGCGGTCGGGGTGATCATCCTGCGGGTGCGCGAGCCGGACCTGCCGCGCGCGTTCAAGGTGCCCGGTTACCCTGTCACGCCAGTGCTTTCGGTGCTGGCATGCGGGTACATCCTCGTCAGCTTGCACTGGTACACCTGGATCGCGTTCAGCGGGTGGATCTTGCTCGCGTTGATCTTCTACTTCGTGTGGGGTCGTCACCACAGCGCGCTCAACAGCATCGGTGAGGAGGCGTTATGACCGCCGTCGTCGGCTACCGGGCCAGCAATCTCGGCCTGTCGGGGCTGCACCTGGCCGTGCGCATTGCGCGGACGCTCGGTACCTCACTGACGGTGGCGACGATTGTGCCTCAGCGGTGGCCGACACCGTCGCT
>JAVRPG010000802.1:0-11837 GCA_032162325.1 Mycobacterium sp.
TGACGACCATCGTGAACTTCGGCTGGTCTCCGACGAAGTACTGCGGCTCGTTGGTGATGCCCTTGACCGCCAGGGTGGAGTCGGGGCAGTCGTCACCCTCCTTGAGCACCGGTGGCGGCATGACGGCCGCGGTCGGGGTGGGTGTCGGCACCGGGGCCTGCTGAGCAGGCGGCATCACCGGGGTCTTGATCTCGGGGTTCTCCCCGGGAAGCGGTGTCGGCCCGGCGGCCTGCGTGGGGGCCGGCTTGCCTGCGGTCTTGTTCTCGGTGCTCGTGCTGTTCATCACGACCATCACCACCACCGCGGCGACGACGCCGATGGCGAGGACCGCGATGCCCAGCGCTAGTGCCCTGCGGCGCCAGTAAATCTGCGTCGGTAGCGGGCCATGCGGTTCTAGATCCAGCACAACCCCACGGTAAGGCCAGGTCACGCCCAGTCGTACGAGGTGACTCGGCGTGTCGCGGGTCAGCCTTCGCCGATGTCGCCCAGATAATCCCGCAACACCACCCGGCCGTCGGCCAGGTGGTAGGTCAAGCCGACGATGGCCACGGTCCCCGCGGCAAGCCGTTCGGCGATGGGCGCGGAGCGGACGCGCAGGTGCGTGACGGTGTCGTTCACGTGTCGAGTTTCGAACTCGTCCACCCGCGTCAGCCCGGCGTGACGGCCCTGCAGGATCGACGGCGTCACCCGTTCCACGATGTCGCGCACATACCCGGTGGGCATCACGCCGTCGTCGATCGCCGACAGCGTCGCTTTCACCGCGCCGCAACTGTCGTGGCCCAGAACCACGATCAGTGGCACGTTGAGCACCGTGACCGCGTATTCGATCGAGCCGAGCACCGCGGAGTCGATGACGTGGCCCGCGGTGCGCACGACGAACATGTCGCCGAGGCCCTGATCGAAAATGATCTCGGCCGCCACCCGGCTGTCGGCACATCCGAACACCACCGTGGCGGGCTGCTGCGACGCCGCCAGGCGGGCGCGGTGCGCGATGCTTTGGCTCGGGTGCTGGGGCTCGCCCGCAACAAATCGCTCGTTACCCTCCTTGAGTGCTTTCCATGCGGTCACGGGACTCGTGTTGGGCATGGCCGACATTGTGCCGGAGTATGCGGCAGTGATCGATTCACGTGAGTTATCACGGTGGTACGAGCACGCGCGGCGCGACCTGCCGTGGCGTCTACCGGACGTAACGCCATGGCAGATCCTGGTCAGCGAGTTCATGCTGCAGCAGACGCCGGTGGCGCGCGTCGAACCGGTCTGGCCGGCGTGGGTGGCCCGCTGGCCGACACCGTCGGCGACCGCCGCCGCCAGCGCGGCCGATGTGCTGCGGGCTTGGGGCAAGCTCGGTTATCCGCGGCGGGCCAAGCGGCTACATGAATGCGCGACGGTGATCGCCGAGCAGTTCGACGACGTGGTGCCGTCGGATGTCGAGACGCTCTTGACGCTGCCCGGGATCGGCGCCTATACCGCCCGCGCCGTCGCCTGTTTCGCGTACCGGCAGCGCGTGCCCGTCGTCGACACCAACGTGCGTCGCGTGGTGGCAAGGGCGGTGCACGGCAGAGCCGACGCCGCCGCGGGGTCGCCACGTGATCTCGCCGATGTCGATGCGTTGCTGCCCAATGATGCTGACGCGCCGCGATTTTCGGTGGCGCTGATGGAACTCGGCGCGACGGTCTGCACGGCACGGGCGCCACGGTGCGGGCTGTGCCCGTTGAGCGCGTGCGCGTGGCGGTCGCGCGGCTTCCCGGCCGGCACGGAGACCCGCAGGGTTCAGGGGTATGCAGGCACCGACCGTCAGGTCCGCGGCCGCCTACTCGATGTGTTGCGCGGCAACGACTCTCCGGTCACTCGCGCCGCACTCGATGTCGCATGGCTGACCGACACCGCGCAGCGCGACCGCGCGCTGGACTCGCTGCTCGTCGACGGGCTGGTGGAACAGACCGCCGACGGCCGTTTCGCCCTGGCAGGCGAGGGCGACTAACTACTTGGCGCGGGAACAATCCGGCGTGCCGTGCGGGCAAGCAGCGAGGGCTCGAACTGCCAAACGTCGGCGTCCGCGACATCCCACGCATATGTCGGGGTGTCGCCGCTGCGCAGCATACGAAGCCCGGGCAGTGCAAGCTCTTCGGAGGACCAGTCGTAGAGGTGTCCGAGCCTCGGCTGGATGACACCGATGTCCAACATGTGGCCGAACCCGTGCTCGACCGCGATGTAGGTGTCCACATCATCACCGAGTGGATAGCGGTCGGGCAGCACGCGGGACAGCGACATGAAGATCCCCGACATGCCAACGCGTGGATCGCCGACTGGGCGGCCCAGCGGGGCAAGCCAGCCCAGCGCCAGCCGTGGTGCGGCCACCAGGGCGTGGGCGAACAGCACGCGAACCAGAACCACATTCATGAAGAACCGCTCTACACGACGTTCCGCGACCGCGAGGTCCACGTTCGCCAGATATCCCCCGACGATGCTGACATTGTGTGCGCGATACCAATTGCGCGCTGTGGGCCGCCGGATGAAGTCGAGGTGCGCAGTCACGCCCGGGCCGCTGGGCTCACCGGCATAACCGAAGGCGAACGCTCGGGCTTCGGCCGTGTCGCGCAGGAGCCCTTCGTTCAGCGCCCGCCACCATGGGCTGCCGGGCCGGGGGTCGCTGTGCGCGTTCAGAAGCCCCCGCCGCAGTTGCCAGCCCATGAACGCCGATGCCGCCCGCCGGTAAGGAAGGTATCCACGATCCGCCCCTCGTGGAACTTCATAAAGTCGGCGCAGCAGCGCCAACCGCGCCAGCGGGTCGTCCCGGACCCGCTCTACGGCTGAACGCGCATAAGCCGCAGCATAATTGCGCGACACGTTTCGATTGTGTCATTGGTGGCGCTAGCCTGAAGCTGTGGCGCAGGCTCCGCGGACTCGCTACGCATCATGCGGCGACCTGGACATCGCCTACCAGGTCCTCGGCGATGGTCCTGTCGATCTGGTGGTTATGCCCGGGCCGTTCATCCCCATCGATTCGATCGACGCCGAACCGTCCATGTACCGCTTCTTCCGGCGCCTGGCCGCGTTCTGCAGGGTGATCCGATTCGATCACCGTGGCATGGGTATGTCCTCGCGCATCGGCGCGGACAACATCACCCCATCGTGCTGGGCGGAGGACGCCCGGACGGTGATGGATGCGGTTGGCTGCGAGCGCGCGACGATCTTCGGGACGGGCTACACGGCGATGAGCGCGATCCTGCTCGCCGCCGGTTACCCCGACCGGATCAGCAACCTGGTGATCGTCAACGGCGCCGCCCGTACCCTGTGGGCGAACGATTACCCCGCCGGAACCGCCTTGACCGGCGCCAGCCCGTTCACGTCCGTGGCACTCGATCCGGACGCCGTAGACCAAGGGTTCGATGTCCTCGAGCAGGTTGCACCGTCGGTGGCCGCCGACGCCGCATTCCGAGCCTGGTGGGATCTTGCCGGTAATCGGGCGGCATCGCCGAGCATGGCCCGCAGGTCCAGCCAAGCACTCCTCGAAGGCGATGTCCGCGAACAGCTCTCGCTCATCACCGCGCCGACACTGATCCTGCATCGCTCCGATGCGCGGTTCGTCGGGGTGGACCACGGGCGTTACCTTGCCGAGCACATCGCCAGAAGCCGTTATGTCGAACTTTCCGGCGCGGATACGATCTACTGGGTCGGCGAGACGACCGCAGTGCTCGACGAGATCGAAGAGTTCATCACCGGTGTGCGTGGCGGATCCGATGCCGAACGTGTGCTCACCACAATCGTTTTCACCGATATCGTGGGTTCGACCGAACGCGCCGCTGAGCTTGGCGACGATCGGTGGCACGCCCTGCTCGACAATCACGACAACGTCGTGCGCCGCCAGCTCGAACGGTTCCGCGGGATCGAAGTCAACACCGTCGGTGACGGATTCGTCGCGATCTTCCCCAGTCCCAGCACCGCGATCGACTGCGCCGACGCGATCGTCGACGCGGTCCGCCCGCTCCGCATCGAGGTGCGGGTGGGCATCCATGCGGGCGAGGTCGAGGTACGCGGCGACGACATCGCAGGCATGGCGGTGCATATCGGGGCGCGCGTCGCCGCACTCGCAGCCCCGAGCGAGGTGCTGGTGTCGTCGACGGTCCGCGAGATCGTCACTGGTTCGCGGCGCCAGTTCGTCGAGCGGGGTGATTACGAACTCAAGGGCGTGCCCGGTCGATGGCGGGTGCACGCGCTGGTGCGGGACAGCGCAGTCGTAAGGCGCTGATCGGACCTGCGTAACCACCGACCCCATCTCTTGCTGAACACGACATAGGAGTTCAGCCATGCAGAAGTTCGCCATTGCCACCGCCATCGTCGGCTTCTTCGCCGCCGGTGCGATCGGTCTGGCGGGTTCGGCCACCGCGGTCCCGACGGGAGGTGGTTCGGCCGCCGACACCATAAAAGCGTTGCAGGACATGGGATACGCGGTGCAGGTCAATGGAACGGTAAGCGGCCCGCTGTCGCAGTGCATCGTCACCGGTGTGCACGGGCTGTCCAATAGCGACCCGTCCGGCCAGCGGATCGACCCGACGGCGTTCACCACCGCCTACGTCGACATCTCCTGCCCGTCGAGCGATGACTAGAGTTGAGCAAGGTAGGCGTTGATCCCCTGCACGACGGCGGCTGCGTACTTCGCCCGCCCCTCCGGCGTGGTCATCGCGGCCGCCTCCTGCTGATTCTTCATGTTGCCCAGCTCGATCAGAATCGACGGGTACTGCGCGAGATTCAGCCCTGCGAGGTCTGCGCGGCCGTAGAGGCCGTCGCTGCCCCGATAGGTCGACGGCGTGAACCCCGCGGCGGCAAGTTGGTCGCGCATGACCTTTGCGAACCGAACGGCGGCGCCGGATTGGGCATCGTTGACGGGCGGGTTCGAGTAGTTGACATGAAACCCGTGGCCATCCGGAGGTCCGCCGTCGGCGTGAATGCTGACGATCGCGTCGGGGCGAAGCGCGTTGGCCATCGCCGCCCGTTGATCGACGCAGGGTCCAAGCGCGTTGTCATTGCCGCGCGACAAGGCCGTGCGAACACCCAGCTGAGTCAGTTCCTCGAGGATGCGCAGCACCACATCCCAGTTGAAGCTGTGCTCGGGATAACCCGTATCGGTGGTCGTTCCCGTCGTTTGGCATTCCTTTGTGCCACCGCGGCCGTTGACCACCTGCCGGTTGATCGAGGCGTCATTGGCGCCGTTGTGACCGGGATCCAGGAACACGATCGCGCCTGCGACCCCGCGGGCCGCACGGGCGGCCGGCGCGCCGAGCGACGCTGCCAGGCCCGACAGGCTGACGAAAACCGGCGCCGCTGCAGCGCATTTGAGCACATCGCGCCGAGACACGTTGCTTTGCACCGACGCAACGTAGCCACCCAACCTTGGGGGTGAAGCCCGCACCCACCGTCGCGGTGTTGCAAATCAATAACGTCGCTCGACGACTAGGCCGTCGCAGCCGCCTCCTCGCGCGGACCACCGCACGCGAACCGTCGCCGGTAGTCCGACGGCGTCACGCCGATGATCCTGCGGAAGTGGTGGCGCAGCAGCGTGGCCGTTCCGAAACCCGATCGGTCGGCGATCCTGTCGACGTCGAGATCGGTTTCCTCCAGCAGCCGTCGCGCGAAGAGCACTCGCTGGTCGGTCACCCACTGCATCGGGGTGCGGCCGGTTTCCTCGACGAACCGGCGGGCGAAGGTGCGCGCCGACATGTGTGCACGGGTGGCCAGTGTCGCGACCGTGTGCGGCTTGTGGAGGTTGGTGAGGATCCAATCCAGGTGCGGCGCAAATCCTTCCGAGCAGCGCACCGGGATTGGCTGGTCGATGTACTGGCGCTGACCGCCATCGCGCTGCGGCGGCACCACCATTCGGCGGGCGATCTTGTTGGTGACCTCGCTGCCCAGCTCGCGGCGCACCAGGTGCAGGCAGGCGTCGATGCCTGCCGCGGTCCCCGCGCTGGTGATCAGGTCGCCGTCGTCGACGAACAACACGTTGCGGTCGACCTTCGCCGTCGGATACATCCGGGCGAGTTCGTCGGCGTGCATCCAGTGGGTGGTGCACGGCCGGCCGTCCAGCAGACCCGCCGCACCGGCGACGAACGCGCCCGAGCACACCGTCAGGATGATCGAGCCTGACTCGGCGGCCTTTCGCACGGCGTCGAGGGCCTCCGGAAGATATCCGCCGTGCTGGCTGCTGATCGCCGGAATCGCGACCAGGTCCGCTCCGATCAGACTGTCGAGGCCATGGTCAGGGGTGATGGTGGCGCCGACCGACGTCCGCAGCGGCTTGCCCGGCTGAGGTCCGCAGACCTTGAAATCGAAGTTGGGAACACCGTCCGCGGAGCGGTCGATGCCGAAGACCTCGCAGATCACGCCGAACTCAAAAATCGCCAGACCGTCCAGCACCACCGCAGATACGCTCTTAAATGCCATGGCAGCATTTTATCGCAAGGTGTCCTTCCTGCCACTGTTGGCGGGATATTTATCAATGGAGCATTACTGCCATGACCACTGCACTGACCGTTCTCATCCTGATCGCCCCGTTCGCGGTGGCAGCGGCGCTCAGCTGGGCCGCCCATCGTTCTGACTCGCTTCGCATCCGCTTCGACCAGATCCGCTGGTCCGCCCCGATGATGGGCAGGCTGTTCGAAGACGATCGTGACGGCTTTCGTATCGCGCACGACGTCGACGCGATCCGCACACGCTTTGAGCAGCAGCCGTTCTGGCCCGCGTCAGGCGCGACGGGCGAGCGTCGCTAGGAACGACTCGAGGGCCTCCTGATAGATCTGCGGTGCGTCGTCGTGGATCAGATGGCCGGCACCGGGCACGTGTAAATACGTTGTCCGGTAGCCGGTTTCATCCATTCTGCGCATTTGCCCCTCGGGTGTGACGGAGTTGCCCGCCTCGAGGAGCAACGCGGGGACCCGCACCGCCGCCCACTGCTTCCAGTAGTCACGGGTGCCCCACTCGGAAGCGATCTCGATCCAGTGGCCGGTATGCCCGTGCAGCCGCCACCCGGTCGCGGTCCGGTCGAACGCCTCAAGAAAATACTGGCCGGCCACCTGCCCGAACTCATCGTAAACCTGTTGGGCCGCATCGAATTCGGCCGGCAACGCATGCAGCCATGGTTCCCACGGCCCGGTGGTGCGCCCGCGGAAGTCCGGCGCCATGTCCTCCACCACCAGCGCGCTGACAAGTTCGGGCCGCGAAGCGGCCAGACACCACGAGTGCAGCGCGCCCATCGAATGGCCGATCAGGACGGCCGGCCGGCCCACCCCGGCGACCGCGTCGCTGAGATCTGACACGAACCGCTCGGTGCTGATCGGATGCGGATCGGCGACGTCGCGGCCGCGGTGCCACGGCGCGTCGTAGGTGTACACCTTGCCGAGGCCCGTCAGCCACGGCAGCTGCCGCGACCAGGTGCTGCCACGTCCCATCAGCCCGTGCACCAGGACCAGCGGATCGCCCTCGCCACCGCGGGGCATCAGCAGGTCGGGGGCCATGGCAGCGCACGGTAGCCTAACGACATGCCCGTGGTGAAGATCAATGCAATCGAGGTCCCGCCCGACGCCGGTCCGGAACTGGAGAAGCGGTTCGCGAACCGTGCACATGCCGTCGACAACCAGCCCGGTTTCCTCGGCTTCCAGCTGCTTCGCCCGGTCAAGGGCGAAGACCGCTACTTCGTGGTCACGCAATGGGACTCCGAAGAGGCGTTCCAGGCATGGGCGACGGGTCCCGCCGTCGAGGCGCACGCCGGCCAGCGCGCCAACCCGGTTGCCACAGGCGCATCGCTGCTGGAGTTCGAGGTTGTGCTGGACGTTGCAGGGACCGGCGCCAACGCGTAACGCGGGCCGGGCACGACAGAAGGCGGCCGGTCTCACGGTAGCCCTCGTCGTCGCCCTGGCTTGCGGATGCGCGAACACCGGACCGGCGCACGTGGCTGACGCCGCGTACGGCGTTCGCATCGACACCAACACGCCACAGGGGCTGCGGGCCAAGCAGACCATGGACATGCTCAACTCCGACTGGCCCATCGGCCCCGTCGGTGTGCGGACGCTGGCCGCTCCGGAGATGGTCGACGAAGTCGGCACCAAACTCGACTCGATCTGGTGGGACCGGCCGTTTCGGGTGACCGGTCTGGACATCGGCGCCGGGCAGGCGACACTGCACGTGCTGACGTCCTACAACGTCGCGCAGAACATCGAACTGCGCACCAACGACGCCGGCCTGGTCGACCGCTTCGCCGTGACGCTTCAGCCGCTGGTGATCAAGAAGTGGGCCGACATCGACGCCGAGCTGACCAAGTCGGGCGCTCGTTACTCATATCAGGTGTCGCGCGTCAACAACGGCAAGTGCGCGCTGGTGGCAGGCACCAACACCGACCTGTCGCTGCCGCTGGCTTCGATCTTCAAACTGTATGTGCTGCTTGCGGTTGCGGAGGCGGTCAACGCGGGGACGGTGAGTTGGACCGACCAGCTGACCATCACCAAACAGGCCAAGGCGGTCGGCTCGGCCGGCCTCGAGGAGCTGCCCCCTGGCTCGCAGGTGTCGGTCCGCAATGCTGCGCAGCAGATGATTTCGGCCAGCGACAACATGGCGACCGATCTGCTGATGGAACGGCTGGGACCTGGTGCCGTCGAGCGGGCGCTGGTGACGGCCGGGCACCACGACCCGGCGAGCATGAACCCGTTTCCGACGACGCACGAGTTGTTCTCCGTCGGCTGGGGCGAGCCGGATCTGCGCGAGCAGTGGAAGCAAGCCTCTCCGCTGGATCGCGCGCAGCTGCTGGAGCAGACGAATTCCCGCCCGTACCAACCGGATCCGAACCGCACGCACACACCGGCATCTCCCGACGGAATCGAGTGGTACGGCAGCGCCGCCGATATCTGCCGGGTGCACGCCGCGCTGCAGGCGGCAGCTGTCGGCAAGGCCGCGCCGGTCAAGCAGATACTTTCGGCCATCCCGGGCATAGATCTGGACAAGTCGAAGTGGTCGTACATCGGCGCCAAGGGCGGCAACCTACCCGGCGACCTGACGTTCAGTTGGTACGCGGTGGACCACACCGGTCAGCCGTGGGTGGTCAGCTTCCAGTTGAACTGGCCACAGTTCCGCAGTCCGACCGCGGCGGGCTGGCTGCTGTCGATCGTGCACCACGCGTTCGACCTGGCGCCGGTGGCCTGATCACAGGCTGGAGCGCAGCGTCCAGGCGTGCCCGCGGAAGTGCATGACCGTGCGGCTTACCGGCGCAATGTCGATGCGCCAGAACGACTTCGGCGGCGCGTTGAGAGCCACCAGGACCGCGGCACGGATCACCGACGGGTGCGTGACGGCGACCAGCCGACTGCGGCGGGTAGTCAGTGAATCCATCCACCCGCGTACCCGGTCGATCAGCTCGACGACAGACTCGCCACCGTGCGGTGCCCGCGTCGGGTCGGTCAGCCAGATCGCCAGATCGGCGGGCCGCACCCCGCCCACGACATCGCCGCGCCAGCGGCCGCAGTCAAGATCCGCGAGCCTGTTGTCGATGCTGGCGCGCAAGCCGAGCAGTTCCGCCGTCTGCCTGGCCCGTTTCTCGGGTCCGCAGTAGGCGCGTTCGGTGACGCCCAGTTCGATGGACGCGTCGACCTGGCGATGGCCGAGGGCGTTGAGCGGTTCGTCGGTGGGAAATCGTCCGGCTGCCATCGCATCCGTCATCGCGTGGGATACGAGCGTCAGCCGGACGACCTCACTCACGCAGGTACTACGTCCCGCCGCTTCTCGTCGAGCAGGCGCGATGCCATCGCCGCGAACACCAGCCCGATGGTCGCCCACATGATCACCTGCGTGGCCAGTGAGAAGAGTCGGAACTGGTAGAGATCGTCGGCGGGGAAGCCCTCGTGGACGATGTTGCCGGCGTTATCGCGCAGCGGTCCTGGCGTTTCGTCGATCGTCGGCAGGATCAGCATCACGATGGCGACCGCGACGATGTACGAGCCCGCCGCCGCCAGCGTCGCGTTCCACGCCCCCATCCGTCGGGCCAGTTGCCGACCGAGATAAACCGCACCGACGAACAACGCGCCAGACAACACAACCATCAGCAGGTACAGCAGCGTGCGTTGCCGAATCGTCTCGGCCAGGCTGACGGCAGGCGGGTTGGCCGGGTACTTCAACGCCGGAACGACGTACAGGCTCAACAACATTCCGCCGGCCACATACAGCGACAAGAGGCGTGTCGAGACGTTGCCGACGCGTCCGTATGTCACCGCGAATACCACCGCGAACAGCGCACCCATCGCGACGCTGAACGCAAGCACTCCGAAACCCATGCCGATGTTGGCCTGCACGCCCCGGGTGAACACCTCGGCACCGTGCTCATGGCCGCCGTGCATCGCCTCGTGGGCAGCACCGACGCCGTCCTCGTAGCCGATCGCCCGATCGATGACGGGTTCGACGAAGATCCGTGCAAAAACGAACGCGAGCACTCCAGCAAGGGCGCCGGCGAGAAGGCCACGCCCGATGATCTGCTTTTCCATAGTGGTGGCTACTCCCGCGCGTCAGTGGCAGGGGAAGCCGAGCAGGTGGCGAGCGTCGTGCACGAACTCGTGCACGTAGGTGTTGTTTCCGAACACCGACGTCGCGCCCTGCTCCATCCCGACGAAATAGAGCACCAACAATGCGAGGAAGGCCGTCAGCGACAGCCACATGGCCGCTTTCGCCATCGACAGATCGACTGCGGGCGCTACGGTCTTGCGGGCCTCGGGAGAGGTCATGTCGATTTCCTTTCCGGGATCTCGCGTCCCAGTCTCAAGGTGACGACGGGCGTCGGGTCTGACTTTGCACAGTGGCGCGACCGTTCTGGATTTTCACCAGATTCCTTCGCCCGTCGATTACAGCAGCATCCTAACCGCCGGGTCTAGCTTCCTGCGCCGTAACAGTGAGCACCGCGAGCACTCCTTTTTCTGACGCGAAAACGGGCGGCTACCCCGGTAAAGGTAACCGCCCGTTTTCGTTGTAGTTGTTACACGGCGGCTGAGCCGCCAATCATCACTCCGCGGCAGCCGCGCTCGGTGCGCCTGCGGCCCCGGCTTTCTCCAGCTCCGGCTCGGCCGTCTTGGGCGGCTTCGCGGTTCCAGTGAAGGTGAACGCCGCGTCCTCGCCGGCGCCTTCGCCATCCCAGTTGTCGACGTCGACGACGACGAGCTGGCCCGGCTTGATCTCGTCGAACAAGATCTTCTCCGAGAGCGCGTCTTCGATCTCCCGCTGGATGGTGCGCCGCAGTGGCCGCGCACCCAGCACGGGGTCGAACCCGCGCTTGGCCAGCAGGGACTTGGCCTTGTCGGTCAGCTCCATGGCCATGTCCTTGGCCTTGAGCTGCTTCTCCACCCGGCCGATCATCAGGTCGACCATCTGCACGATCTGATCGGTCGTGAGCTGGTGGAAGACGATGACATCGTCGATGCGGTTGAGGAACTCGGGGCGGAAGTGCTTCTTCAGCTCGTCGTTGACCTTCTGCTTCATCCGCTCGTAGTTGTTCTCGCCGCCGCCCTGGGTGAAGCCCAGGCCGACCGCCTTCGAGATGTCGGAGGTGCCCAGGTTGGACGTGAAGATCAGCACGGTGTTCTTGAAGTCGACCGTGCGGCCCTGGCCGTCGGTGAGACGGCCGTCCTCGAGCACCTGCAACAGACTGTTGTAGATCTCCTGGTGCGCCTTCTCGATCTCGTCGAAAAGGACGACGCTGAACGGCTTGCGCCGCACCTTCTCGGTGAGCTGGCCGCCCTCCTCGTAGCCGACGTAGCCCGGAGGGGCACCGAACAGCCGCGAGGCGGTGAAGCGGTCGTGGAACTCGCCCATGT
>JAVRPG010000803.1:0-5263 GCA_032162325.1 Mycobacterium sp.
GGATGATCAGCCGGATCATGTCGGCGGTGTTGGTCAGCTTGGCGCGGCTCGACCAGTACATCGGCAGATAGAAGCCCGAGTAGAACAGGAAGCTCTCCAGCAGCGTGGAGGCCACCTTGCGCTTCAGTGGCTCGTCGCCCTTGTAGTACTGCATGACGATTTCGGCCTTGCGCTGGAGGTTGGGGTTCTCCTCCGACCAGCGGAACGCATCGTCGATCTCGGCGGTGGAGCACAGCGTCGAGAAGATGTTGCTGTAGCTGCGCGCGTGCACGGACTCCATGAACGCGATGTTGGTGTAGACCGCTTCCTCGTGCGGGGTCAGCGCGTCGGGGATCAGGCTGACCGCGCCGACGGTGCCCTGGATCGTGTCCAGCAGCGTCAGGCCGGTGAACACGCGCATGGTCAACTGCTTCTCGTGGGCGGTCAGCGTGTTCCAAGACGGGATGTCGTTGGACACCGGCACCTTCTCTGGCAACCAGAAGTTTCCGGTCAACCGGTCCCACACCTCGGCGTCTTTCTCGTCCTGCAGGCGGTTCCAGTTGATCGCCGAAACACGGTCAACCAGCTTCATTCCGTCGGACACCGGAACCTCACTTCACCAAAGAATGTCGTTTGCCAGATCGGCTACTTCGACACTACCCCTGGGGTGCGACAACGGTCGGAACCGCGACATCTTGTGTTGGCGTGTCGCGCCTGACCCCAAGGAATGTGTACTCGGACGGGTTCAGCGACCGGGTCGCCCGCCAGTACTGCCATGTCATCCCACTCCACTGGGCCCGGTTGACGCCGTGCTCGTCGAGATAAAAGCTGCGGCAGCCACCGGTGTTCCACACTGAATCGTCGAGATCGTGCTGCAGTTCATCGTTGTAGCGTTGCTGCGCGACGGCGCTCGGCGCCAGCGCCTGTGCCCCGCGCTGGTCGACCGCCGCGATGGCCTGCGCCACGTAGCGGATCTGCGATTCGATCATGATCACCACCGACGTATGTCCCAGCCCGGTGTTGGGACCGAGCAGAAAGAACAGGTTCGGCATACCGGCCACGGCGATACCGCGGTGGGCCGCCATGCCCTCGCGGTTCCAGCGATCGACCAGGTCCTCGCCGTGGGCGCCCCTGATGTCGAAGTAGGTGTAGGAGTCGAGGACGTGGAACCCGGTCGCCCAAACGATGACGTCGACGGGACGTTCATTGCCGTCGGCCGTGACGATGCCGGTCGGGGTGATACGCGCGATACGGTCGGTGATCAGCTCCGTCTTCGGGTTGGCGACGGCCTGATAGTAGTTGGGCGAGTACAGGATTCGCTTGCAGCCGGCGCGATATGTCGGCGTCAGACGACGGCGCAGGTCCTTGTCGGCGACGTGGCGGCGGATGTTCCACTTGCCCACCGCTTGGACCGCACGCAGAAGGGCGGGCCGTTTGGTCATCGCGTACCCAAGTCCCTCGAGGAACCAGTAGATGCCCGTCCGCACCCCAAGGCGCAACCCCGGGACGTAGGTGAATGCGGTCTTCACCCAGTCCGGAAACGGCTCGTTCGGTCGGGGAACCACCCAGGGCGGGGTGCGTTGGTAGAGCTGAAGTTCCGCGACGTCGCGAATGATGCCCGGCACGATCTGGATGGCGCTGGCGCCCGTGCCGATCACCGCCACCCGCTTGCTCGCGAGGTCGACGTCGTGGTCCCACTCCGCGGAATGGAAAGCGGGGCCTTGGAAATCGGCGAGTCCTTCGATGTCGGGAAGGCGCGGAATGTGCAGCGCGCCGGCCCCCGAGATGAGGAACTGCGCAACGTACTCCTGCCCGGTGTCGGTGAACACATGCCAGCCGTATTCGGTGTCATCCCAGTGCGCTCGGACAGCGCGCGAGTTGAACCGGATGTAACGGCGCAGACCGTACTTCTCGGTGACGCCCCTAAGGTAATCCAGGATCTCCGGCTGCGGCGAGAACAGTTTGCTCCAGGTCGCCTTGGGCTCGAATGAGAACGAGTACAGGTGCGACGGCACATCGCACGCGCAGTCCGGATAGCTGTTGTCGCGCCAGGTGCCGCCTATCTCCTCGGCCTTCTCCAGGATGAGGAAGTCCACGCCCTGCTTCTGCAACGCGATGCCCATACCCAGGCCGGAGAAGCCCGTCCCGATGATCAGCGCGCGGGTGTGCACGGGCTGCTGGGTGCTGCTCTCGGCAGCCTGCTCGGGGGCAACCGTCATCGATCGGGGTCCTTCCTGGGAACGCCGGTACCGGGTACTCGCCAGTGTCCGGTTGACGGGCCGAGGTGTCAACGACGCCGTCAGGCGACGTGTTCGCGGCGGCGAACGCCCTCATGAAGCGGCAGGTCCGGGTCGATCTTGATGCCCAGCAGCTCACACGTGCCGTTGATGGCGCCGATCATGATCGTCGTCATGTGCGCGATGAAGTCGTCCGGCGGCATCCGGCGCGGACTGTCGACGTCGGGTCCCAGCCACCAGTCCGTGGCCGCCGCAGCCGAGCCGAAGGTCGTGAACGCGGCGAGTTCGATGGCCGCGCGGTCGAGTTCCATCTCCCGCAGTTCGTTGTTGAACATGTCGGCCATCGCCAGCGTGATCCCGCGACCCTCGTTGAGCGCGCGCATGGTCGACTCGCTCTGCTCGGCGAAGCGGCCCTGGATCAGGAAGCGGCAGACGTTGGGGTGCTCGTCGACCAGGCGCACGTATTGCTCGACGCTGCGGCGGATGACCTCGCGAGCGGGATCGGAGGCGAGGTTGATGGACGGGAAGATCGCGGCCCACAACACGTCGCGCAGCCGCTCACCGATCGCCTGGAACAAGTCCGATTTGTCGGTGAAATGGCGATAAATCTTTGGTTTCGCGGTGCCGGCCTCTTCGGCGATCTCTCGGAGGCTCAAATCGGGTCCGAGCCGGTCTATCGCGCGGAAGGCGGCGTCGACGATCTCCGAGCGCACCTTCTTGCGATGCTCGCGCCAGCGCTCGCTGCGCGCGTCCACCTTGACACCCGGCTCGCCGCTGGGACGTGACCTGGACATTCGTCGCACGCGATTACTGTACCGCCCAGGTGCCGCTGACCTGCCCAGACCGCCCCGCAACACGGGGTTTCACGCCGCTGGCCAGGCAAATTTGCCCGTCGAGATGGGACCGGTCACGCTGGGTACTATTCCTGCGAGAGCCCATAGACGAGAGAGACTTATGACGCAGCGATACGACCTGGTCATCGCCGGAGGCGGACCCTCGGGTTCGGCCGCTGCGTGGCAGGCCGCGCAGACCGGTGCGAAGGTTGTGATCCTGGACAAGGCCGAGTTCCCGCGCGACAAGCCGTGTGGCGACGGCCTCACCGCGCGCGCCACCAGCTATCTGCAGAAGATGGGCCTGGCCGACGAGGTCGCGAAGTTTCACCGCGTCAACCGGGTGACGGTGTTCAGCCCGAGCCAGTGGGAGCTGTCCTTCCCGAAGCGCCCCGGCATGCCCGATCACGGCCACACCGTGAGCCGCACCGAGCTCGACACGCTGTTGCTCAAGCACGCCGAGTCGGCCGGTGCCGAGGTCAGGCAGTCGGCGGAGGTGACCGGGCCGATCGTGGAGAACGGCCGCGTTGTGGGTGTGACGCTGAAGAGCGGTGAGAAGGTGTCCGGCGACGCGGTGATCGCGGCCGACGGCGCCTACTCCCCCATCAAGCGGGCGCTGAAGATCGATTCGGAGTACAACGGCTATTCGGCGATCGCGATCCGCTCGGAGATGCACGCCAACCGCCCTGACTCCGACAGCCTCGACATCTATTTGAAGCTGGTATTCGAGGGTGACCAGCTGCCCGGGTATGGGTGGGTGTTCCCAATGGGCAGCGGGCGTTTCAACATCGGGCTCGGCTACGTCAACAGCTACAAGAACTGGCAATCGATCAACGCCACACAGTTCCTGGGCGAATTCCTGCGGACGCTGCCGCGTGAGTGGGAGCTGCCGCCCATCGAAGAACTGAAGAAGAACAAGAGCGTTCGCGCATGGCGGTTGCCGATGGGCTTCACCGCATGGCCGCCATGGCGGCCGGGTGTGCTGTTCACGGGCGACTCGCTGGGCGCAGGCAAGCCGGCGTCCGGTGCGGGCATCTCCAAGGCGCTGGAGTCGGGGCTCGCCGCGGGCGAGTGCGCGATCGCGGCGCTGCAGAACGGCGGGCCGGATGATTTCACCAACTACGCGCAGCGGATGGAAGCGGCGTGGGGAAAGGAGTACCGGCGCGGCCGCTACTTCCACAAGCTCGCCGGCATCCCGGCCGTTGCCAACTCGGGCATCAAGTTCATCGACAACGGCTTCTTCCGCGACCGGATGCTGAAGGCGTTGTACAAGAAGGCGCAGGGCCCGCAGCACACGTACAAGTAGTCAGTCGAAGAGCTGCTTGACCTTGAGTATCAGTTCGAAGACGCCATAGGCAAAGGGGATGGCCACCCACAGCCAGGCCAGGGCGATGTACATTTTGGGCACTCTCGACTGGTAGTCGTGGAATTCGACGTCGGCTGTCTTGTCGGTCATCGGCTGCTCTCCTGAAATTCCTTGGCGCGGTTGTCGGACGCGCTCGGTTCATGCCACTTCTCGTCGACCGGCTTTAGAAGCTCGTTGCACACCAGCGCGACCAGCAACAGCCCGATCATGATCGAGAACGACAACGTGTACAGCTCGGGTCCGGACTTGCCCGCGGCCTTCTCGCTGTCGGCGATGGCATTGACCATGATCGGCCCGAGGATGCCCGCGACCGACCAAGCCGTGAGCAGCCGGCCGTGGATTGCTCCGACCTGATACGTGCCGAACAGGTCGCGCAGATAAGCGGGGACGGTTGCGAAGCCGGCGCCGTAGAAGGACAAGATCAGCAATGTGCAGATCAGGAACATCGCCTTATTCGAGTTCTGCATCAGCGTGATGGTCAGGTACAACAGTGCACCCACCCCGAGGTACATCCGGTAAGCGTTCTTGCGGCCGATCTTGTCGGACAAGCTCGACCAGCCGATGCGTCCCAGCATGTTGGCCAGCGAGAGCATCGCGACGTAGCCCGCCGCCGCTGCGGCAAGCGCGGCAGCGGCAACGCCGGCCGCCGGGAAGAAGTCTTGATAGATCGGCGAGGCCTTCTCCAGGATGCCAATCCCCGCAGTCACGTTGAAGCACAACACAACCCACAACAGCCAGAACTGCGGTGTCTTGATCGCATTATTGGCCGAGACCTGGCCACCGGTGGCGATCGAGCCCGCCGTCGGCGGCGCGGCAATCCATCCGTGCGGTTTCCAGTCCGGTCTCGGCAC
>JAVRPG010000804.1:0-2987 GCA_032162325.1 Mycobacterium sp.
TTGTCCTCAACAGCGGCGACCCACTGTGGCCGGAAGCCATCACGATGGTCGAGAAGGCGAATGCCGCAGGCGGCGACATCTCCGCTCAGGTCTTCCCCCGGCCGATCGGTTTGATGATCGGTCTCGAACTGAGCGCGAACCCGTTTGTGCTGTTTCCGAGCTATCAGGAGATCGCGCACCTGCCGCTGGCCGAGCGCGTCGCCGAGATGCGCAAACCCGAAGTGCGGGAACGGATTCTGGCCGACAAACCCGGATCGGCTCCGGCCAATCCGCTGGTTTACATGGCGCAGGCCTGGGAGTGGATCTTCCCGCTCGATGAGCGTGCCGACTACGAGCCTGACCGATCGATGAGCATTCTGGCCCGGGCCAAGGCTCGCGGGGTGTCGCCAATGGAAGAAGCCTACGACCGACTCCTCGACGACGACGGACACGCGATACTGCTCGGCGCGATGGCCAATTTCGAGAACAACTCGCTTGACACCATCGGTGAGCTGATTCGTCGCGACGATGTCGTCCTCGGCCTCGGCGACGGTGGCGCTCACTACGGAATGATTTGCGACTCAAGCTTTCCCACATACCTGTTGGCGCACTGGGCCCGCGACCGGGACACGGGCAGACTCAGTGTGGCCGAGGGGGTCCGCGAGCTGACGTCGGTGCCTGCACGGGTTGCGGGGCTGGCCGATCGCGGTCGAATCGCGGTGGGCTACAAGGCAGATCTCAACGTCATCGACCACGCGGCGCTGCGGCTGCACAAGCCGGTGATCACCCACGACCTGCCCGCAGGAGGGCGTCGCCTGGACCAGACCGCCGATGGCTATGTCGCGACGGTGGTATCGGGCGAGGTGATCGCCGAGAACGGCGTGCCCAACGCCGCGCGTCCTGGCCGTCTTGTGCGCGGCCGCCAGCCCGCGCCCGCCTAAGCCCAAATGTCGGCGATGGCGGGAGCATTGGCGGCCAGTCCCGTCTTCGGCAGCCCGTACATCTCCTCGACAGTGGACAGCACGTTGTAGTGGCTGATCGGCTCGGCATAGGTACCCGGACGGACGTGCCCGCCGTAGATCATCGTCGGGATCTGGTTGTTCGGCCCGTTGTCGTCCTCGTCCCAGGTCACGATCAGCAGGCTGTTGTTGGCGACCGCCCAATTGGCATAGCGCGTCAGGTTGGTAGCCAACCAAGTGTCGGCTTGGGCGATCGTGCCGTCGTGCATGTCGTTGTCGAGATTGGGAATTACGAATGAAACGGTCGGTAAGCTCCCATAGTCGGTGCGGGCGTTGAACGCGGTGAACGGCACCGAGGTTTCAGGCGGCACATTGGTGAAGTTTGCCCACGGCACGTGCTTTCGCGCGTACTTACCCGCCGCGCACACTGGCGAACCGACCGCAGGAAGGTCTTCGGAGAAGCCGGCGAACGTGTAGCCCGCCGCGAGCAGTTCGGCGCCGAGATTCGGTGCGGCGCCTCCGTTGACCGGGCAGGCGTCAGACGTCAAGCCGAAGGTTGTACCGGAAAACAGCGCGAGATAATTCGGCTCGCTCGGATGCGTCTCGGCATACGACTGCGTCATCAGCGCGCCGTTGGCGACCAACTGGTTCATAAACGGCGCGGACTTGTTGCCGATCACGTTGGCGCTGGAGTGATTCTCCTCGACAACGATCACGATATGCGCAGGCGTGGGAAGAGCCGGTGCCGCGGCCGCGACTGGAAGCGGAGCGCACAGGATCAGGGCGCCGAAAACCCTGGCGAGCCCGGCTCTCATGGCCCGTAGTGTAGGAGCCGAACCTGACTGCGAGTGGCCACTTATGTCACGCGTCGGCGAATGCGCGTCATAACTGGCCACTCGACGACGGCGGTGTACGTGCCGTCGCTCGAACTTGCAAGCCCGCCGTATCCTCACCTCATGAGCGTGAAGGTGGATCTCGACCAGCTGGCCGGCGCGCTGGCTGACTTCACGTTCGCCTATCTGGTCACGGTGGGCGACGACTACCACCCGCATACCGTCGCGGTCGAGCCTGTGCTCGTCGATGGCGTGATCGATGTCGGTCCCGTCGGCGGTGGCACGCGCAAGAACCTCGCCCAGCACGACGGCGTCACGCTTGTCTGGCCGCCGCGCGAACCCGAGGGTTACACGCTGATTGTCGACGGCCGGGGCCAACCCACTGATGCCGACACTGCGCTGAAAGTCGTGCCCAGCCGCGCGGTTCTGCACCGCAAGGCGGCGCCGGACTCCCCGTCGGCGGCCACCGGCTGCCTGCACGACTGCGTGCCACTCGAAGGCTGAGACACGAAAAAGCCCGGCCCCCAAAGGGACCGGGCTTTCCCGTCTAGCTTCGGACTTAGAAGTCCATGCCGCCCATGCCGCCGGTCGGGTCGCCCGCGGGAGCGGCCGCCTTCTCCGGCTTGTCGGCGACGACCGCCTCGGTGGTCAGGAACAGCGCCGCGATGGACGCCGCGTTCTGCAGCGCCGAACGCGTCACCTTGACCGGGTCGGCCACGCCTGCCTTCAGCAGATCCTCGTACTCGCCGCTGGCCGCATTCAGGCCGTGGCCGGCGGGAAGGTTGCGCACCTTCTCGGCGACGACACCCGGCTCCAGACCCGAGTTGAAGGCGATCTGCTTCAGCGGAGCCTCGAGGGCGACGCGAACGATGTTCGCACCGGTGGCCTCGTCGCCGGTGAGCTTCAGCTCCTCCAGCACCGGAGCCGACTGCAGCAGGGCCACGCCGCCACCGGCGACGATGCCCTCCTCGACGGCAGCCTTGGCGTTGCGGACCGCGTCCTCGATGCGGTGCTTGCGCTCCTTGAGCTCCACCTCGGTGGCGGCGCCCGCCTTGATCACCGCAACACCGCCGGCCAGCTTGGCCAGGCGCTCCTGCAGCTTCTCGCGGTCGTAGTCGGAGTCGCTGTTCTCGATCTCGGCGCGGATCTGCGCGACCCGGCCCGCGATGGCGTCGGAATCACCGGCACCCTCGATGACCGTGGTCTCGTCCTTGGT
>JAVRPG010000805.1:0-16882 GCA_032162325.1 Mycobacterium sp.
TCGCACTCGCTGCGGCCACCAGAACCACCGGCCCATGAGCGCCGCGATCGACGGCGTCATGAACGAGCGGATGATCAGCGTGTCGAACAACAGGCCGAGGCCGATCGTGGTGCCCACCTGACCGACCACGACGAGATTGCTGACGACCATCGACATCATCGTGAACGCGAACACCAAACCGGCAGACGTCACGACCGCGCCGGTGCCACCCATCGACCGGATGATACCGGTGTTGATCCCGGCGTGTATCTCTTCCTTGAACCTGGACACCAACAGCAAATTGTAGTCGGAACCCACGGCCAGGAGGATGATCACCGACATCGCCAGAATCATCCAGTGCAGCTGGACGCCGAGGATGTGCTGCCAGATCAGCACGGACAGCCCGAACGATGTGCCCAGCGACAACAGCACCGTCCCTACGATGACCGCCGAGGCGATCACCGCTCGAGTGAGCAACAGCATGATGATGAAAATCAAGCAGAGCGAAGCTATTCCGGCGATCAGCAGGTCCCAGTTGGAACCCTCAGCCATGTCCTTGTAGGTGGATGCGGTGCCCGCCAGGTAGATGCGCGAGCCTTCCAATGGCGTGCCCTTGATGGCCTCGAACGCCGCGTTCTTGATCTGCGAAATGAGCTTGATGCCTTCAGCGGTCGCGGGATCTCCTTCGTGGGAGATGATGAACCGAACCGCATGGCCGTCGGGTGACACGAACATCTTCATGCCGCGTTTGAAGTCCGCATTGTCGAACACCTCGGGTGGCAGATAGAACGAATCGTCGTTCTTGGATGCATCGAAGGCCTGGCCCATCGCACCCTGGTTCTCCTGCATGGCCTTCGTCTGGTCCTGCTGGCCCTTCTGGCTCTGGTACATCGTCAGCGTGATGTTCCGCATGCTCTTCATCGTGTCGATCATCGACGGCATGATCGCGACCAACTGCGGCATCAGCGTGTCCAGGCGATCCATGAGCGGCATGAGACTTTGGATGTCGTCGGTCATCGTGTCGACGCCATCCAGAGTGTCGAACACCGACCGAATCGACCAACAGACCGGGATGTCGAAACAGTGCGGCTCCCAGTAGAAGTAGTTCCGCAGCGGACGGAAGAAGTCGTCGAAATCGGCTATGTGATCTCTGAGCTCCTGGATGTCGACGGTCATCCCGTGCATCTTGGCGACCATACCGTGCGTCGTGTCCGCCATCTGCTGGGTCAGGCTTTGCATTTTCTCCATCGTGCCGATGGTCGTCGCCATGTCGTTGGCCTGCGTCAGCATGTTCGCCATGACTTTGTCCATGTAGTCCTGGTTCATCTGCTGGGTGGTGCCGTTCATGCTGATCAGGAAGGGGATCGACGTGTGTTCGATCGGAGTTCCCTGTGGCCTGGTGATGGCCTGCACCCTGCCGATGCCGGGAATGTGGAAGATGCTCTTGGCGATCCGGTCGACGACCAACATGTCCGCCGAGTTGCGGACGTCGTGGTTGGTCTCGACCAGCAGCATCTCCGGGTTCATCCGTGCCTGCGGGAAGTGCCGGTCGGCCGCCGCGTAGCCCTGATTGGCCGGGATGTCCGGCGGCAGGTAGTTGCGGTCGTTGTAGCTCGGCTGGTAGGACGGCAGCGCCAGCAGACCCACCAGCGCGAGGGCCACCGAAGCTGCGAGAATCGGGCCCGGCCAACGCACGATGGCAGCACCGATGCGGCGCCAGCCGCGAGTCTGGGTCGTCCGCTTGGGATCGAAGAGGCCGAACCGACTGCATATGGTCAGCAGCGCGGGCGCCATGGTCAGCGCCGCCGCGACGGCGACCAGCATGCCGATTGCCAACGGAATGCCCAGCGTTTGGAAGTAGGGCAGCCTCGTGAAGTGCAGGCAGAACGTCGCGCCGGCAATGGTCAGACCCGATCCCAGAATGACGTGGGCGGTGCCGTGATACATCGTGTAGAAGGCGGTTTCGCGATCCTCGCCGGCTGACCGCGCTTCGTGGTAGCGGCCGACGAGGAAGATCGCATAGTCGGTTCCCGCCGCGATCGCCAGTGTCGTGAGTAGGTTGACGGCGAACGTCGAAAGCCCGATGAGGTCGTAATAGCCAAGAGCCGCAACGATTCCCCGGGCCGCCGCCAGCTCGATGAACATCATCACCAAGACCAGCAGCACGGTGACGATGGATCGGTAGACGAACAACAGCATCAGGAAGATCACGCAGATGGTGATCATGGTGATGAGCTTGATGCTGCTGTCCCCCGCATGTTGCTGGTCGCTGGTGAGCGGCGCAGGGCCGGTGACGTACGCCTTGATCCCCGGTGGCGGCGGATTATTCGCCACGATGTCACGGACCGCCTGGACGGACTCGTTCGCCAGGCTCTCGCCCTGATTCCCTGCCAGGTAGAGCTGAACGTAGGCGGCCTTGTTGTCGGCGCTCTGCGCCCCCGACGCCGTCAGCGGATCACCCCAGAAGTCCTGGATGTGCTGGACGTGCTTCTTGTCGGCCTCGAGTTTGTCCATCAGCCCGTCGTAGTACTTATGGGCAGCGTCACCGAGAGGTTGGTCGCCTTCCAGGACGACCATCGCCGAGCTGTTGGAGTCGAACTCCTGGAAATCCTTCCCGATGCGTTCCATCGCCTGCATCGACGGCGCGTCGTTGGGGGCCAACGACACCGCGTGTGACGCGCCGACCTCTTCCAGCTGCGGGGCGACGACGTTCACGATGACGATTAGCGCCAACCAGCCCAGCAGGATCGGCACCGAGAACAAGCGGATGAAGCGGGGGATCATCGGGTGCGCGCCGACGTGTGTGTTGCTCATGCGGACTTCACCAGGCAGAAGGTCTGGGCGTTCAAGCCGTCCGAGGTCCTCTCGTCCTTGACAACTCCGTCGACAGTGATCCGGCAGGTGATGCTGTTGCCGTCACCCTGGGCGACGATGTTCGGGCTGGCGGCGGGTGCGGTCGTGGTGAGGGTGAGCGACCACGGCAACGGGGCGTTCTCGGCCTTCTGCGGCTGCGCGTCGAGGTCGAGGTAATTGATTGTCGCCAGCGACCCCGCCCCGAAGATCTCGTACGTCACGACTTTGGGGTTGAACGGCGCGGGATCATTGACCAGGCCGGCGCCCGGCTTGGTGAGTACGGTGTGGCCGAAGAATCCGCGGAAGCGGTCCACAGTGAATGCCGCGAGAACCACCACCAGCAAGATGACCAGCGGTATCCAGACGCGCTTGGCAACCTTCAGCATCGGACCCGTCGCTCCCGACGTTCGCAACCCATTTATGCCCTCTTCTAGTGCCTGCTCGCTGGCAGTTTCACATAACTTAGCCGGTATAACTTCTCATCGCGAAACAGATTAGCTCAAGTAAGTGTGTTGCTGGTCACCTCCGGGTCGCCCGAGCGGGCTGGGCCATTGGGCCGCCCCGGTTCCGGCCGCTGTGGGTCCCATGACGGCATTTCGAAGCGATCAAGGCATTGCTCGATGAACGCCCTCGCTTGCTCGTGCCCGCGGGTGATGCCGAGTCCCTGTTCGTGCAGGACCATGCGCGCCAGGCTGCCCATGATCATCGACATGACCACCGGGGGAAACAACTCGAGGTCGATGCCGCGGGCCTTCAGCGCCAGGGTCATCGCGCCCTCTTCGAGATCGCGGAAACGCATTGCGTAGGCCACGATTTCGCTGCGGATGGCCTTGCGATGGTTGGCCATCGCCAGGAACTCGGTGAACAATTGCGCGTCTTGCGCGCCGCTGAGCTGCCACAACGCATGCAGCGGCTCGGCCTCGGCCATCGCTTGCCGCTGCCGCTGCAGGCCGGTTTCGGCCTTGTCGCGCAGCACGGCCACGAACAAGTCGTCCATGCTCGGGAAGTAGTAGTGCACGAGGGCCGACTTGACCCCGGCCTTGCCCGCGACCCGCCTTGACGTCGCCGCTGCATACCCCTCGTCCAGCATGATTTGGGCGGTCGCCTCGATCAGCGCCTCCCGCGTCGCCTCCCGGCCAACCCTCGACCGCTCGTCAGCGGGGCTGCTCGACATGGAGGGAGCCTAACGGTTGGGCGGTTGCCCAACAACCGGTACCAGCGATGTGTCCACCGTGCCCGACCGAGTGGGAGGTTGAAATCGGCCGCGCGGCGTCGTTTCCTACTCCGGGACGTGGTCCCGGCATAGCATCACGTGATGGCGGACTGGAACCCCGGCCGCTCCCATTGGTGGACGACCACAGCCATCGCGATCATCGGAGCGATTGTCGGCGGTACCTCGCTCGTCATGAACTTCTTCTACGACCCGAGCCCGCCACCGACCACCATCGATTCCAGCCACTCCGAGTTCATGAAGTTGAGCTACTCCGACCGAATCGAGCGGTGCCTGCCGTACATCGAAGAACACTTCGACGAGTGGCGGGACAAGTGGCGGACAGCGCTCACCGACGCCGGTACCTCGCAGCTGAAATCGCCGATCGGCTATGCGCCCCTTGATGATTCGGAGGCGACCGGCCAGGCGATCGTCAACAGTCACCTCGTGGTGGTGAACTACGCCGAGAAGCTGGCGCCCACCGACGAAGGGGGGAACCTCCTCTCCTGCGTGTATTCCCCCGCCCTGAAAGAGGGGGCCAATCACACCTCTCCTGATATCGCGGGGCTCGTGGGCAGCGGCAACGACGCGCCCAAGGCGGACAACATCGTCGTTCACGAGAGCGGGGTCTACACGCAGGGAGCATTCGCGGGTGTCACTGCGGAAGGGCGCGCCAACAAGATTGTCGAGGTGGTCATCCGACCTGGCCCGGACGAAACTCGGCGCGAGTTGGGTTTCGTGATGGCGGCCGGTCACGATCAGGGCGTCCACATGTGGGCGCTGATGGCGTCGGTCAACGCAGGCGAACGGGACTGGATGAATGGAATCGAGAATTACAAGGGCGACTAGGCCAAACGCTATCGATGGGCCAACGACACCCGATGTTTGAGATTTCCTCTTGGCGGGATGACCGTGGCATGAGGAAGTTGGTTCGTCGTCTGGCCGCCGTCATCGGCGCGGTGTTGGCCTCGTTGGCGGCTTCGGCTGTCTGGACACCGGCAGTCGGCTCGGCACAGCCCCTTGATTGTGGAAACGGCTGGTGGGATCCGGTCGCCAACGTGTGTCGGCCTCCACTGATCCCGCCGCCTGCTTAGTTCTCCGGCGCTTTCGGCGGGAGTAGCGACTCGAGCCGGCTCAATGTCTCGCTGAGCGTCTCGGCGCGGCCCGCCCCGCTCGCGAGCTTGCGTCCGACGGCGCAGCCGATCACGAATGTGGAGAGCGGAGTCATCTTGCGCTCGACCCGATGCGCGACATCGCCGGCCGCGTCTAGCAGCTGGGTCGTCTCCTCGGACGTCAGCGGGTCCTCGCCAAGGGCGCGTGCAAGCTCGTCGATCCAGTTATCCATGTCGTCCTCCTTAATGATCGTCGCATCACTCCTTGGCCAACGAATGCCCTCGTCGAACTTGCTATTTTTAGTAAGATACGAAGCTGCTCGCCGATCGTGATTTTCCAACGCCGAAGCAGAGGGTGAGCCAATTGACCGAAGTGAACTGGACACCGCTTCCCGTTCCGTGGGCGGTCCAGGCTGTGGACCGGATCCCCAAACAGCGCTACTACGACGAGGAGTTCTACGCCCTCGAGGCCGAGTTGTTCTGGCCCCGGGTGTGGCAGATGGCGTGCCGGATCGAGGAGATCCCGTCCCGCGGCGACTTCGTGGAGTACGAGATCCTCGACCAGTCGGTCATCGTCGTCCGGCTCGACGATGACAGCGTTCGCGCCTACTACAACTCTTGCCGCCACCGCGGGATGAAGATCGTCGAGGGCAGCGGGTCGCGCCGCAACTTCGTCTGCCCGTTCCACGGGTGGTGCTGGGGTCTCGACGGTGCCAACACCTTCGTGTTGCGGCCCGAGGTTTTCGATGAAGGCAATCTCGGCGCCGACGATCTGCGCCTCGCCCCGGTCAGGTGCGAGCTGTGGGGCGGGTGCGCGTGGATCAACCTCGACGACAGCGCACCCCCGCTGCGCGAGTGCATCGAGCCGTTCGCGTCCAAGCACGACGAGTGGAGGGTGGGCGCGCTGCGCACCGAATGGTGGAAATCGTGCCTGCTCCCGGTGAACTGGAAGCTGGCTACCGAAGCCTTCATGGAGGGCTACCACGTCCCGCAGACCCACCCACAATTACTGCCGTCGTCGCACACTCGGGAAGCGTCGTCCGTGCACCCCATCATCGAGACGAGCCTGCACTTCATGCGGACGCTCGGCTCCGGCATGGGAGGGATGACCCACGAGAACGACGTCCGAATCGCCGAGGGGCTGCAGAACATGTCGCTCCCGGACGATCCGGCCGAGGCGATGGCGAGCTGGCGCGGCGCGGTCAACGAGGCGGTCACGAAGTGGCACCGGGCCCGCGGCTGCGACTTTCCCGATCTCAACGATCTGGATCGCCGCCGTGTGATCGATCCGATCGGGTTCTGCTTTCCGCACTACTTCATCCTGCCCACCTACAGCAGCGCATCGTCGTACCGGATCCGCCCGCTCGGTCCCGAGGAGACGCTCTTCGAGATCTGGTCGCTCACCCGCTACCCGGACGACCGTTCACCCGGGAAACCCACCCCACCGGAGCCGCTGGCTCCCGATGACCCGAGCTGGCCGACGATTCCGGCGCAGGACTTCTCCAACCTGCCGCGTCAGCAGAAAGGCCTGCGCGCCAAGGGATTCGACTACATGCGGCTGTCGACGGAGATCGAAGGACTGATATCGAACTTCGAGCGCGTCGTCGACGGCTTCCTCGCGGGCGTGCCCAATGAACAGCTCGTCGGGGCAATCCAGAAGACGAATACCACCATCGACGTACCTGTCGCCGCCCTCGGGCTGTCCGAGCCCGTCAGGTCGGAGGTCCGATGACCGACTGGGACACGTCCGTCGACCTGGTCATCGCGGGCAGCGGCGGCGGTGGGATGGTCGCCGCGCTCGCGACGCTCGACGCCGGACTCGAGCCGCTGATCGTCGAGAAGCAGGCCCTAGTGGGAGGATCGACGGGTATGTCGGGAGGCATGGTCTGGTTGCCCAACAACCCGTTGATGCGCAGGGACGGCATCCCGGATTCGCATGGGGACGGTCTCGCGTACCTTGCCGACGTCGTCGGCGACATCGGTGCGCCCTCCTCGCCTGCGCGCCGCGAGGTGTTCCTCACCGCGGGCTCCGAGATGATCACCTTCCTGCTCCGCAAGGGCGTTCGCCTCGTCCGGTGCCCCGGCTGGAGCGACTACTACCCGAACCACAAGGGCGGCAACGCCGCCGGCCGCGGTGTCGAAGGAATCCCGTACGACGCCGCCGAGCTCGGAGACTGGAGCGACAAGGTCCAGCCGTCGATGGCCAAGAATTTCGGGTTCGTCGTGCTGACCAACGAGCTGCGCTCGGTGCAGTACTTCAACCGTGCGCCGCGCGCATTTGCCGTCGCGATGCGCGTGTTCCTGCGCACCTGGGCCGCGCGCACCCGGCGCCGCGAGGTGCTCACCAATGGCGCATCGTTGATCGCTCAGATGCTGAAGGCCCTGATCGACCTCGGCGACGGCGGGCCGCCCGTGTGGACGAACGCCGCGATGGAGGATCTCATCGTCGAGGACGGCCGGGTCGTCGGCGCGCGCGTCACGCGCGACGGTTCAACGCTTTTCATCGAAGCGCGAAAGGGAGTTCTTCTGGCGGCCGGCGGCTTCGGCCACAACGCTGACATGCGGCGCCGCTACAGCGGCGATCAGCCCAATGAGGGCAAGTGGTCGATTGCGAACCCCGGCGACACCGGTGAGGTGCTGCAGACTGCCATGCGCCTCGGCGCGAAAACCGACCTCCTGGACGAGGCCTGGTGGCTGCCATCGGTTTTCATCGCCGACGGCGGCGACGCCGCCAAGGCGCTCGGTTCGGGGCGGCAGCGACCCGGGGCCATCTACGTCGACTCGACCGGCAGGCGATTCTGCAACGAGTCCAACTCCTACGTCGAGGTCGGCAAGGCGATGTACGCCAACAAGGCAGTGCCGTGCTGGATGGTCTTCGACGAGGGATATGTCAGCAGGTATGTTTCGGGCGCCAATCCGCTGAAGAAGCGTCGCATCCCCGAAGAGCTGATCGAGCGCGGCGCCGTCGTACGTGGCGACACCGTCGGTGACCTCGCGCGCCAAATCGATGTTCCCGCCGATGAACTGGAACACACAATCGCGCGCTTCAACGAGTTCGCGGCCAAGGGCCTCGACCCCGATTTCGGCCGGGGCCAGTCGGCATACAACGACTGCCTCGGCGACCCGGGGTATCGGCCCAATGCCGCGGTCGGCCCGCTCGAGCGTGCGCCGTACTACGCGACGACGGTCCTGCCGGCCGATGTCGGGACGTGCGGGGGAGTGATCACCAACGAGCACGCACAGGTCGTCGACGAGCAGGACCGGGTCATCGACGGTCTCTATGCGACGGGCAATACGACCGCCACGGTGATGGGCCGAACGTATCCCGGTGCGGGCGCGAGCATCGCGAGCACGATGGTGTTCGGCTACGTCGCGGCACGCCACGCCGCCGGCCGGAAATTCCCCGGCGAGCAGACGTAGAAGGTTGCGTTCCGGGTCGAAATAGCGACCGTCTGCGTCTGCTCACGGTTCGTCGGGTCCGCTCCGGTCGACGAAGTCGCGCGGCTTCAGACCCGACTGCATGAGTTCTGCCCGCCTGGCCTGCACGTCGGACGCCGCGCCGACCATGTTGGTCAGGATGTGGCTCACCTGGAGGTGAACACGCATCCCCATCAACTCCCAGGCCCGCTTCACGTTGTTCTTCACCGCCATCAGCGTGGTCAACGGGATCTGCCCGATCTTGCGGGCCATCTCCTCAACGGTTTCCTCGAGATCGTCGCGCGGCACCACCTTGTTGAGTAGTCCCCACTCGAGTGCTTCCTGCGCGGAAAGCGTTGGCGCCAAAAGCAACCAGTCCATGGTGCGATGCCAGTTCATCAACAGCCAGGGCTCGATCATGGTGTGGCCGCCGGGCTCTCCGAGGCTCTGCGCCAACGGCATCTGGAAATACGCGTCCTCCGACGCGACGCAGAAATCCGTCAGCAGGCCCAAGTAGATGCCGCCGCCCATGCAATAGCCATGGATCTGAGAGATGGTGGGCTTGGGGAACTCCCACAGGTACAGGGTCGGCCACAGAAACAGGTCGGCGGTTCCCTTGTACAGGTCCTCGAAGGTGTCGCCGAAGTCCGGATAGGGCTTCTCGTCGGGACCCCAGCGAGCCACGTGCCCGCCGCAGAATCCCTTCCCGTTGGCCTTGAGGATCACCACCTTGATGTCCTTGTCGCGGTCGGCCTCGTGCAGGCAGACGTCGACTTCCTGGACGAGGCTGGCATCCTTGGTGTTGGCCTTGTCCGGCCGGTTGAGGATGATCCGCGCGATCGGCGGTTCGCGCTCATAGATGACGGATTCGAGGGTGCGCCGCTCGGGCGTCTTTGGTCGCTCCCGCTCCGTGGTCATTGGCTCCTCCTACAGAATTGCGCCACTGTCCTTGGCCGCCGAGATGTCGTCCCAGTCGAGGTCGAGCTCCAACAGGATCTCTTCGGTGTGCTGTCCATGTTCCGGAGCACGCGCGGGTGCCGGTGGCGTTTCGTTGAATTGCACTGGCGCGGCCACGATCTGGTACGTGTTTCCCTGGTCGTCGACGTTGGCGATCGTGTATCCGTTCGGCGCGACCTGTGGATCGTTCAGGGTTTCCTTCGGTGTCGCCAGCGCGGCCCACACGCCCGGTTCGTCGGCAAGCGCCTTGTGCCAGTGCTCGAGGTCCTCGCCGGCGATCGCCTCCCCGACGAGCGCGCAGGCCTCGGTGGCGTTGGCGATCAGATTGCTCGACGGCACGAAACGTTCGTCGGTGGCGAGCTCCGGTAGACCGATCCGCTCGCAGAAGCCTGCCCAGAAGCGATCGGGCTGCAGGAAGACCAATTGGATCCACCTGTTGTCACGGGTCTTGTAGCGGTTCACGAGCGGGTTGATCGCCAGACCGGGCGGCGCGCCAGGAATCCCGTCGATGTCGAAGAGGTCGGCGACCGAGATCGACGGGGCGATCGACCACATCGCCTGAGCCAGTAAGGATGAATCGACGATCGACGGTTCGCCGGTGCGTTCGCGATGGAAGAGCGCGGCACACACGCCGCCGGCCAGTGTGATCCCGCCTTGCAGGTCGCCGAAGCCCGGGCCCTGGACCGCGGGGGTGTCGGTGCCGAACGGCGTGAGGGTGTAGGCCACCCCACCGCGCGATAGATATGTCGCCGCGTCGAATCCGCCCTTGTTTGCATCGGGTCCGTGGACGCCTGTGCCGGTGCCGCGAGCGATGATGATGTTCGGATTGAACGAGCGGATGGCCTCGACCGTCAGCCCCGCTCGTTCCAGCGGGGCAGGCAGCCAGTTGGTCAGGAACACGTCGGCGGTGGCGAGCAGGCGACCGAGGTATTCGCGGCCGGTGTCGGATTTGATGTCGATCGCGATGCTGCGCTTGCCGCGGTTCCCAATCTCGAGGATGAAGTCGACATCGGCCCTGGCGTTCTGCCGGGTGAAGCCGCCGATCACCAGCGCGCGACCGGGGTCACCGCCCTTCACGTCCTCGACCTTGATGACGTCCGCGCCCCAATCCGCCAGCGCTGCACCGGCAGACGGCACGTACGTCCACGATGCCAGCTCGATGACGCGCACACCGCGCAAAACCCCTGACATTGCAAAGCCTTTCGTTAGCTGGACACGGCCATTGCCAGTTGCCTGCCGACCTCCTGCAGGTATCTGTCGGAGCCGCCGAGGAAGGCGCTCCAACCGAGCAGGCGCTTGAGATAAAGGTGGGCGTCGTGCTCCCAGGTGTAGCCGATGCCGCCGAATACCTGGATCGCGGTGTCGGCGACGGTGGCCAGTTGGCCCGCGAATGCCTTGGCGCGCACCGCGGCCAGATGGCGCTCCGCAGGTTGTGCGGAGTCGGCCGCCCACAGCGCATGCAGGACCCCGCTGCGCGCGAGTTCGACCGTCTCGTACATGTCGACGCAGAGGTGCTGAACCGCTTGAAAGCTCCCGATGGGCTGGTCGAACTGCCGTCGCACCTTGGCGTAATCGACGGCAAGGTTCATCACCGCGGTCGCCGCACCCAGCGCGTCGGCCGCATAGGCGATCAGCACGTCGTCCACGAGTCCCTGGACGTCAGCCTCCGATGGGGACGCGAGCCGCTGGGCGGGCACATCGTCGAACGTGGCATCGAACAGCTTGCGCGTCTGGTCCACGTGCGTCCGCTCCGTCACCGACACACCGGCCGACGTCGCATCGACCGCAAAAAGTCCGGTACCGTCGCCGTCCTCGGCCAGAACCAGCACGACGCCGGCACCCGCCGCGTCCGGCAGCGCCGCGATGGCGCCGCGCAGCACCCCGCCGTCGGCCGTCAGCCGAGGCCCCGTCAGCGGGCCGACAGTGGCGACCGTGGAACCGTCGGCGATACCGGTCAACAGCGAGGCCGCATCCTCCCCCGTAACCATCCGCGTCAGCGCGCGCGTCGCGGCCACCGCGCTCGACAGCCACGGCCCCGGATGCAGCGCGGCACCGAGTTCCTCGGCCACGACGCCCGCCTCGGCCATGGTCATGCCAGAGCCGCCATACTCCTGCGGTACCAACACACCGGTGGCGCCGAGGGCGGCCAAACCAGCCCACACCTCACGCGTTGTGCCGGTCGGATCATCCAGCATCGGCCGTACATGGGTTGTCACGCTTGCCTTTTCGGCGAGATAGCGGCGCACGGTGTCACGTAGCGCCAGCTGCTCGTCGGTCAACTCGAGGTTCATCGGCGCGGCAATCCGAGGACCCGCGTTGCGGTGACGCTCTTGTTGATCTGTGTCGTGCCGCCCGCGATCGTCAGGGAGCGCGACGTCAGTCGATACTCCGACCATCGTCGGGGCCCACCGAGCGGGCCGAGCACGTCGAAGGCCAATGCGGCAAGCTCCTGGCCGACCTCGGCCCACACGCTCTTCGCGAGGCTGGCCGACCCGAGCGCGTCGCCGCCGTGCAGCGTCGCCGAGATCGACCGTTGACAGAGCACCTCCAGGTATTTGATGCGCACCGCCACCTCGCCAAGGCGGCGCAGCGTGGCGGTGTCCTCGAGCACCGGCCTTCCGTCGACCTCGCAGTCGGCCAGGTCGGCGACCAGATCTCGCAATTGCACCTTGAGCTGCGCATACAGCCGGGCCGCTCCGGCGCGCTCGTGGCTCAGCGTGGTGGTCGCCACCTGCCACCCTCCGTTCAGCGGGCCCAGTAACGAGGCGGCGGTCACCCGCACGTCGTTGAAAAACACCTCCGCGAAATCGGCGTCGCCGTTGAGCGTGACGAGCGGACGCACCTCGATGCCGGGCAGCGCCATGTCGACGATCAGGCACGAGATGCCCTTGTGCTTGGGGGCGTCCGGATCGGTGCGCACATACAGCTGACACCAATCGGCGCGATGCCCCAGCGACGTCCAGATCTTCTGGCCGTTGACCACGTACTCGTCGCCGTCCAACACCGCCCGGGTACGCAGAGAGGCAAGGTCAGACCCTGCCTCGGGCTCCGACATGCCCTGGCACCAGATGTCGTCGGCGCGCACCATACGGGGAAGCAACTCGCGTTTCTGGGCTTCCGTGCCGTACTGCATGATCGCCGGCGCGATGTTGTTCATCCCGATCACGTTGAGCGGCACCGGCGCTCGCGCATGGGTGGTTTCCTCGGCATAGGCGAGCTGCTCGAGCGCGGTTGCTCCGCGGCCGCCGTACTCCTGCGGCCATGACACCGCGGCCCAGCCCGCGTCGGCCAACGTGGCGTCCCATCCACGCAGCGTTTCGAACGTGTCTGGGTCACGGCCGCGCCGCCGTCCGGCAGCCACCACGTCATCGGTCAGGTTCGCGGCCAACCAGGCGCGCAGCTCCTTACGGAACTGTTCGACCTCCGGCGGGTATGAGAAGTCCACGGTGTCCTGTCGAGATGGGTCCGATTCGTTTCTTTATAATTTTAGGTAGTATAGCTACCGCTGCCGTTACAGTTGGCAGCAATGTTGCCGCACAAGTTCGTGGATGGGTTTTCGATGGCGTGCCCCCTGTGTCCAAGCCAGGCAGCTGCGCAGTGAGCAACTCGGCAGGCCGGTCAGCCATCGTTGGCGTCGGTTACTCGAAGATCCTCCGAGATACGGGCATTGACGGGCGGCCCCTCGCAGTGGAGGCGTCGCGGGCTGCGATCGCCGATGCCGGTCTTGCGGTTCGGGACGTCGACGCGGTGTTCGAGTACGCCGGCGACGAGCAAGCGATGGACATCGCCCGCCTGGTGGGCATCGAGAACATGGTGGTCTACGGCGACTACACACCGCGGGGCCCATCCGGTCTCGCCGCGGCCATGGGCGCGCACATGGCGGTGCTGTCCGGAGCGTGCGAAGTGGCGTTGGTCGTGCGCTCGGTGACCCGCGAGTGGGGTCAGATGAGCGGGCGGGCATTGCCCAGAGCGTCAGGGCCGTGGCAGTGGGAGTTCCCGTACGGTGCGGCCGGCGGCATCATCCCGGTCATGGGGATGAAAAAGCAGCGTCGCATGGCCACGCTCGGCACGAAAGAGGAAGACTACGGCCATGTTTCGCTGAACGGGCGGCGATGGTCGTCGCTCAACGAGCGTGCGGTCATGCGGGACGCGCTGACCATGGACGATTACCTCGGTTCCCGCTATGTCTCCGAGCCGCTGCGGCTGCTCGACTGCGACTATCCGGTCACGGGTGCCTGCGCGGTCGTCATCACGACGGCCGATCGGGCGGCTGACGCGCAGAAACGGCCGGTCTGGATCGACGCCATCGCGATGGGGACCGGGTGGAAACCCGACTTCACCTACGGCGACGACTTCCTGTTCGGCGGCACGCGGCCATGCGCCGACACCATGTGGAAGCGCTCGTCGGTGACCGCGGCCGACGTCGATGTCGCGGAGCTGTACGACGGCTTCACGCACCTCGCGATGGCCTGGGTGGAGGCGATGGGCTTCTGCGGCATCGGGGACTTCGGCGACTGGGTGGACGGTGGCAAGACGATCGGGCCCGGCGGTTCGCTTCCGCTGAACACCAGCGGCGGGCAGCTCGCCGAAGGGCGCCTGCACGGTCTGGGTTTTCTGGCCGAAGGGGTGGCCCAACTGCGTGGGGACTGCGGAACGCGCCAGGTACCCGATGCGCAGGTCGCGGTCGTCGCGAATGGCTTCGGGCCGCAGTGCGGCTCATTGGTGTTGACAGTCTGAGAAAGGACCGGCAATGGGCAGGGTGACGGGCAAGGTGGCACTGATCAGCGGAGCCGCGCGCGGTCAGGGCCGGTCACACGCGCGGATGCTCGCCGCCGAGGGCGCCGACATCATCGCCGTGGACATCTGCGAAGACATCGAGACCAACGAGTATCCGCTCGCGCGGCCGGAGGACCTCGACGAGACAGCCCGGCTGGTCGAGAAGGAGGGGCAGCGCGCTTACACCGAGATCGCCGACGTCCGCGACCGTGCGGCGCTGTCCGCCGCGATCGATCGCGGCGTCGCCGAGTTCGGCCAGCTCGACATCGTGGTCGCCAACGCCGGCATCTGCCCGCTGACCGCGGGGCTGCCGCCGCAGGCGTTCGTCGACGCGGTGGACGTTGACCTGGTTGGCGTCCTGAACCTCGTGCACGCAAGCATGAAGCACCTGCAGGCCGGCGCGTCGATCATCGCGACAGGATCGGTAGCGGCGTTCATGGCGACGGCGGCGAACACCGCAGGCATGGACGGCGGACCGGGCGGTGCGGGCTATGCGTTCGCCAAACAGGTTGTCGCGCACTATGTCAACGACCTTGCGGCGGCCCTGGCCCCCGAGCAGATCCGGGTGAACGCGATCCACCCGACGAATGTCAACACCGACATGCTGCACAGCCCGCCGATGTATCGCGCATTTCGGCCGGACCTGCAAAACCCCACCCGCGAGGATGCCGAAGTGGTGTTCCCGGTGATCCAGGGGATGCCGATTCCGTACGTCGAGCCGGAGGACATCAGTGAGGCCGTGCTGTTCCTGGCCAGCGATGCGGCCCGCTACGTCACCGGCCAGCAGCTGCGGGTCGACGCGGGCGGCTTCCTGAAGATCAAGCCGTGGGCGGGCGTATAGGGAAGGGGTAGGCATGCCAAGAGGGATCATCTATTTGGAGACGGGGCCGGTGTCACCGGACCGCGTGGGGGAGTACCACAAGTGGTACAACGACACGCATCTGGCGGAGATCTGCTCGGTCGACGGCGTCGTCTCTGCCCGTCGATTCGCGCCGACCGACGGCGATGGCCCGTTCATCGCAATCTACGAGCTCGACTGTGACGACCTCGACGCGGTGGTACAGCGGATGGGTGAGCTCGGCAGGAGCGGCAAGATGTCGTCGCTGGAGCTGCTCAACATGGAGACGCCACCGATCCCGAAGGTGTACCGCGAGATCGGATCGTACGGACCGTGACCTACCCGGCAGAAGTCCAGCGGCGGATGTATGCGCTGATGGTGCTGATGAAGGCCGCCGACGATCGGTTGTCCAAGGGCATCGGTACCGGCGAGTTCATGTGTGTGTACTGGCCGTCGCGCGGCCAGGAGGCGATCGCCGCGGCGATGGGCGTCTCGCTTCGCGCAGACGACCAGCTGGTGACGACCTACCGCGGGCTGCACGACCTGATCGGCAAAGGCGTTCCGCTGGAAGAGATCTACGGCGAGATGATGGGCCGCACCGTCGGCGCGAGTCGCGGCAAGGGCGGCACCATGCACATTGCCAAACCCGAGGTGGGCGTGATGCTCTCGACCGGGATCGTGGGCGCGGGCCCGCCGGTGGGCGTCGGGCTGGCGATGGCGGCGAAGCGCAAGGGCCTCGACCGCGTCACCGTGGTGAGCTTCGGCGACGGGGCGACGAACACCGGCTCGTTCCACGAGGCGGCGAACATGGCCGCGCTGTGGGATCTGCCGATGGTCTTCGTCTGCCAGAACAACATGTACGCGGAGATGACGCCCACGACGGACACGATGAAGCTCGAACACGTCGCCGATCGGGCGGCCGGCTACGGCATGCCGGGCGTCCGCGTCGACGGCAACGACCCGCTGGCCGTGGCGACAGTGCTGGACGACGCACTGGCTCGGGCACGCCGCGGTTACGGACCCACCTTCATCGAGTGCGTGACGTTCCGCTTCCGCGGCCACTACTTCGGTGACCGGATGCCCTACATCCCCAAAGAGCAACTGGCAGAAGCGATGGCGGCCGACCCCGTGCCGCGGTTCCGTAGGCAGCTCATCGACGACGGCATCTGCACCGACGACGAGCTGAACGGAATCGACGAAGGTGCGCTCATCTCAGTTGAGGCATCGTTGAAGGCGGTCCTGAGCGCCGAGGCCCCGTCGATCGAAGAGCTCGACCGAGACGTGTACGCGACCCCGATCCGCTACCCCGTCTGAGGAAGACCATGAACGAGAAAGAGATGTCGATGCGCGAGGCACTCCACCTCGCGCTTGATCAGGCGATGGCCGCCGACGACCGGGTTTTCCTGCTCGGTGAGGACATCGCCGACCCGGGAGCGTCCGGCCCGACCGCCGGGCTGTCGACGAAATACGGCCACGACCGCGTCCTGGACACCCCGATCTCGGAGGCCGCAATCGTGGGCGCCGCCATCGGTGCAGCGATCGACGGACTGCTGCCGGTGGCCGAGATCATGATCATGGACTTCATCGGCATCGCGGCCGACCAGTTGATCAACAACGCCGCCAAACTGCGGTTCATGACGGCCGGCCGGACGACGGCGCCCATTACCGTCCGCACCCAGGTGTACGGCGGGCTGGCCACCGGTGCAACGCATTCGCAGACGCTCGAGGCCTGGTTCATGC
>JAVRPG010000806.1:0-8231 GCA_032162325.1 Mycobacterium sp.
GGACGCAGAATCGCCAGCGCGTCGGTCATCGCCAGCTCGTTGAGCCGCTGCGCGTTGCGTATGCAGGCGATCTCGTCCGGTGTCTTCGTGAGCTTCGCAGGGCCGACCACATCGGAGGCGTCGACCCAGTCAAACCGGGGCAGGCCGCGCAACATCGCGTGGGTCTGATCGTCGACGCCGACGCGGGCGCCGGAAGGGAAATGGGTGGCGAGCGCCGCGGCGAACACTTCGATGCCGTCGTCGACATCCGGGAACAGCGGCCCGTGCAGATGATCGTCGGGAAGATCCGGAGGGGCCCCGTCGACGTAGAGGGTGTAGAGGTGGGGTGCCGTGTCTCCCTTGACGACAACCGCCACCGGGCGAAACAGCGCCGCGCGGTCGCCATCCTGGGCGGGCGCAGCCGCACCGGTCGCATAGGCCACCGAACTGGACCCGAGCAGGACAAGGCCGTCGACCCCCTGTGCCTCGAGCTGAAGCTGTAACCGGTCGAAGCGTTCCGCTCGCATCCGCGGGAGATCGGGCAGTTCTGGGATGGCCCGTCCGCGGATCGTCGCTCCTGCTGCCCAATCGTCGATGGTTACATCTCCCTGGGACTCAAGATGCCTAAAAATGTAAAGATAGCGTAATGGGTAGACCGGACGTCAGCGCCGACGCGATCGTCGGATTCGATCACCATTCCAACGAGTTCAGTCTCAACGAGCGAGCGGTCAACGCCGACCTTCGCCTCCGGTGTCCGGTCGCCTGGAACGAAAAGTACGGCGGATTCTGGTACGTCACCGGTTTCGACGCGGTAGCCCAGGCCGCGCGCGACGGTGACACGTTCGCGCACAAGTACGAGCCGAACGCGGCCGACGGCGTCAACTACCAAGGTGAGATGGGCGTTCCGCGCCCCGAAGGCCAACCGCCGCTCGGCATCGGCGAGGTCGACGGCCCGTACCACCTGGCGCTGCGGCGGGCGCTCACACCGTTCTTCTCATCGGGGGCCATCGAGAAGTTGCGGCCCTTCATGGAACAGTCGGTGCACTGGTTTCTCGACGAGCGGATCGCCGACGGCCAGATGGACCTCGTGCTCGACTATGCGAGCCCCGTTCCGGCCATCCTCACGATGCGGTTGATGGGTTTGCCCTATGACAACTGGCAGCTCTATGCCAACCTCTTCCATTCGGTCATGGACGCTTCCGACGGCGACGAGTACAACAAGGTCATCGCCGAGGTTCCCGCGATGATCGACGGCCTGTTGAAATTCGCGGCGGCCCGACGCGCAGATCCCGGTGACGACCTGACGAGCTTCCTGGTGCAGTTCGAATTCGACGGCAAGCGTCTGGGCGACAACCAGCTCATCGACATTCTCTGGAATCTCATCGGCGGGGGCGTCGACACCACAACGTCACTGACCGCGCTGAGCCTTCTTCACCTCGGCACCCGCCCGGATCTGCGACAACAGCTCATCGACCGCCCTGAGCTCTACCGCACCGCGGCAGATGAGTTCCTCCGATACTGCTCGGTGAACAAGACGCTGAGCCGCACAGTGAGTCGCGACATCGTCCTCGGTGGCCAACAGCTTCGGCGCAACGACCAGGTGCTCATCAGCTGGCTCGCGGCCAACCACGACGAGCGCGAGTTCGACCGGCCCGACGAAGTGGTACTGGACCGGGCGCCCAACCGTCACGTCGCGTTCGGGCTCGGGCCTCACCGATGCATCGGCGCCCCGCTGGCACGGGTCATGTTCGAGGTGATGGTGAAGGCGGTTCTCGAACGCATGCCGGACTATGTGGTTGACGTCGACGGCGTGCATCAATACTCGGGCAATCCGAGCATGACCGGGTTGGGCAAGCTGCCGGTCACGTTCGCGCCCGGCAGGTGCCTTGGGACGTCGCGTCCGACTTAGAACAGTGCGAACTGGTCGCCGGCGAGGGTGGTGTCGGTGAACTCTTCGATGTCGGTGCCGCCGACCACGGTGTCGAGGATTTCCATGAAGTCGGCATCGCAGACCAGCGGAACGCCGAGCTCATGGGCCTGATAGCCTTTGCCGTGCTCGGGTGCGGCTTCGTTGCAGATCACCAGTGAGGTCTCGGGGTCGACGGCATCGGTATAGGCCAGTCCGGCGTGCACGATCCGCTCGATGAGCTCCTCGTGGGTGCGGGTGACCTCGGCCGACAACGCCACCCGCATGCCCTGCACCAGGGGCCGGCCCGCGACAAACCGTCCGGGATTCACATGCGAGCACGGCAGCCGCGATGCCAGCATCTTCAGCGGGCGCAGCTCCTCGTGGGTGACCTGGCCGTTGGGCCAGTGCCGACGCGACACCGGCCGCACCGGCAGCCACACCTTGCGCTCACGGGCCCGCACCAGCACCGGTTTGAGGATCTGGGCGAGCACCATCGCGTCGTCGAGTGCATCGTGCGGCTTCATCTGGGTGATGCCCCAATGCGCCGCCAGCGTCTCCAGCCGCAGGTTCTCGGTGCCCAGCTCCAGGCGGCGGGCCAGCTCGACCGTGCACATCACCGTGTCGACGGGCAGCTCCGCCCCGACCAGTTCGGCCTCGGCGGCCAGGAACGAGTAGTCGAAGCCGACGTTATGGGCGACGAGCGTACGGTCCTTCACCAGCTCGACGAGGTCGCCGACGACGTCACCGAAGCAGGGCTGACCCTCCAGCATTTCGGTGGTCAGGCCGTGCACGTGGGTGGGACCGGGATCGACGCCGGGGTTGAGCAGCGTGTAGAGGCTTTGCTCGACGTTGCCGTCGTCGCCGACGGCCAAGGCGGCGACGCTCACGACACGGGCCTGCCCGGGGCGGAAGCCGGAGGTCTCGACGTCGACGACGGCCCAGCCCGCGCCGGGTTCGGCTGCCGGCCGGCCCCAGGTTTGGCTCACATTTTGAGGATGGCACGTTGCGGTGACAAATCCCTGTCACCGCCGGATCGCTCGGCAGCGTGTCGGCTCCCTGCTTGCCCCCTTTTAGACTGCCGGGCATGGTCACCACTCGTGGACGTGTCGCGCTTGCGGCCGGGGCAAGCGCGCGATGGGCGTCGCGGGTCACCGGGCGTGGTGCAGGCGCGATGATCGGTGGCCTGGTGGCGATGGCGCTGGACAAATCGATCCTGCGTCAGCTCGGCGACGGCCGTCGCACGGTCGTCGTCACAGGGACGAACGGCAAGTCCACCACCACCCGGATGACCGCGGCGGCGCTGGGCACGATCGGACCCGTCGCCACCAACGCCGAGGGCGCGAACATGGACGCCGGGCTGGTGGCGGCGTTGTCGGGGGCTCGCGATGCTTCGTTGGCCGCGCTGGAGGTCGACGAGATGCACGTGCCGCACGTGGCCGACGCGGTCGACCCGGCGGTGATCGTGCTACTGAACCTCTCGCGCGATCAGCTTGACCGCGTCGGAGAGATCAACCACATCGAGCGGACGCTACGCGGCGGACTGGCCCGACATCCGTCGACGGTGGTGGTCGCCAATTGCGATGACGTGCTGATGACGTCGGCGGCCTACGACAGCCCTCACGTGGTGTGGGTTGCCGCGGGCGGCGGCTGGGCGAACGACTCGGTGAGCTGTCCACGGTCCGGCGAGATCATCGTGCGCGACGGCAGCCACTGGTACTCGACAGGAACCGACTTCAAGCGGCCGAGCCCGCAGTGGTGGTTCGACGACGCGAATATCTATGGACCGGAAGGGCTTTCGTTGCCAATGACCCTGGCGCTGCCAGGGACCGTGAACCGGGGCAATGCCACGCAGGCGGTGGCGGCGGCGGTGACGCTCGGCGCCGACCCGGCCGATGCGGTGGCCGCAGTGTCGGGGGTCGACGAGGTGGCCGGGCGATACAGCACGGTCCAGCTCGGCGCGCATTCGATTCGGATGCTGCTGGCCAAGAATCCGGCCGGCTGGCAGGAAGCGCTGTCGATGGTGGACACCGACGCAGGCTCGGTCGTGATCTCGGTCAACGGCCAGGTGCCCGACGGCGAGGACCTGTCGTGGCTGTGGGACGTCAACTTCGAGCACTTCGTCAGTCATCCGGTAGTGGCCGCAGGCGAGCGCGGCACCGACCTGGCGGTGCGGCTGGGCTATGCGGGCGTCGAACACACTTTGGTCCACAACGCCGTTGAAGCCATCACGTCCTGCCCGCCGGGACACGTCGAGGTCGTCGCCAACTACACCGCCTTCCTGCAACTGAACCGGACGTTCGGGCGGGGTGGCCGTGGTCCCAGGGGGCAGGAGCGTAGCGACCGGGGGGACAGTGTCTGAATCGACGGTGCGGATCGGGCTGGTGCTGCCCGACGTGATGGGCACGTACGGCGACGGCGGCAATGCCGTGGTGTTGCGGCAACGGTTGCGGCTGCGGGGTTTTGACGCCGAGGTCGTGGAGATCACGCTGTCGGACCCGGTGCCGTCGGAGCTCGACCTCTACACCCTTGGCGGAGCGGAGGATTACGCGCAACGCCTGGCGACAAAGCATCTCCTGCGTTACCCCGGATTGCAGCAGGCGGCCGCGCGGGGTGCGCCGGTACTGGCGATCTGCGCGGCGATCCAGGTGCTCGGACACTGGTACGAGACGTCATCAGGTGAGCGCGTCGACGGGGTTGGCCTGCTGGACGTCACCACGTCGCCGCAGCCCGAGCGGACCATCGGCGAGGTGGTGTCGCAGCCGTTGGCGCCGGGACTTTCCGAGCGGTTGACCGGCTTCGAAAACCACCGTGGCGGAACGGTTCTCGGTGCGGCGGCGAAGCCCCTCGCGAAGGTCATCAGTGGCGCCGGTAACCGCGCGGGCGACGGCATCGACGGCGCGGTGCAGGGCAGCGTGGTGGCCACGTATCTGCACGGCCCCTGCTTAGCCCGCAATCCGGAGCTGGCCGATCACCTCTTGAGCCGCGTGGCCGGCGAATTGGCGCCGCTGGAGATCGACGAGGTGGCCCAGCTGCGCCGCGAACGCCTCGCCGCGCCCCGCCGCGTCTAAGCTGCATTGCCGCGAAACTGTATTCCAGCAGGCCTCGAACTTTCTCTGCTGGAATACAGTTTCGGCGAAATTTGAGTCAGGCCATTGCGCGGCGGCCGGTCAGCGCCCGGCCAAGGGTCAGCTCGTCGGCGAACTCCAAGTCGCCGCCCATCGGCAACCCGGACGCGATACGCGTCACGGTGAGGCCGGGGATGTCGCGCAGCATCCGCACCAAATACGTCGCGGTCGCCTCGCCCTCGGTGTTCGGATCCGTCGCGATGATTACCTCGGTGACGTCCACACCGTCGACCCGTTCGCCAATCCTGTTGAGTAGCTCGCGGATTCGCAATTGCTCAGGCCCGACACCGGATAGTGGATCGAGGGCCCCACCCAGTACGTGGTAGCGGCCGCGGAATTCCCGTGTGCGCTCGACGGCCTGCACATCCTTCGGCTCCTCGACGACACACACCACAGACGCATCGCGACGTGCATCAGAGCAAATTCGGCAGCGGTCCTCGTCGGAGACGTTCCCGCACACCGCACAAAACTTGACGCCGTCGCGCACCTTGCCCAACACTGCGGTGAGCCGGTCGATGTCGGGTGGCTCGACCGAAAGCAAGTGAAACGCGATCCGCTGCGCGCTCTTCGGACCGATACCGGGCAGCTTGCCCAGCTCGTCGATCAGATCCTGGACAGGGCCCTCGAACAAGTCACAGCCCCGGAAGACCTAGGCCACCCATCCCACCGGCCAACGGCCCGAGCCGGTCGTGCGCCAGGATGGTGACCTGCTTTGAGGCATCGGCGATGGCGCCGACGATGAGGTCCTGCAGCATCTCGACATCGGAGGGATCGACGACCTTCGGGTCGATCGACACCGCCACCACTTCACCGCTGCCCTTCATGGTGACCTGCACCAGACCGCCGCCGGCCTGGCCGTGCACCTCGGAGTTGGCCAGCGCTTCCTGCGCCTCCATCAACTGCTGTTGCACCTGCTGCGCCTGTGCGAGGAGTGCCGACATGTCGGGCGTGCCTCCGGGTTGCATGACAGTCCCCTTGCGTATTGGTCTCGACTTGGTTGCGCTCATCCACAAGCGGCGGGTTGGGGTTTAAGCCTAGTCGCCAGGCGGGCTACGGTGGCGCCCGTGCCTGCCAGCCTGCGTGTCGGCGCCGCGATCGCCGTCGGTCTGCTTGTTGCCGCGTCGACGCTTGTCAGCCCCGCATCGGCCGCCCCGGCCAACATTGCCGGGATGATCGTTTTCCTCGACCCCGGCCACAACGGCTCCAACGACGCCTCGATCAGCAGACAGGTGCCCACCGGCCGCGGCGGCACCAAGGATTGCCAGGCCAGCGGCACCTCCTCCGACGACGGCTATCCCGAGCACACGTTCACCTGGGACACCACCCTGCGCATCCGCCAGGCGCTCAACGCGCTGGGTGTGCGGACCGCGATGTCCCGCGGCGACGACACCGGCCTTGGCCCTTGCGTCGACGAGCGCGCGAACATGGCCAACGCCCTGCGCCCCAACGCCATCGTCAGCATCCACGGCGACGGCGGCCCGCCCACCGGTCGCGGCTTCCACGTCCTCTACTCGTCGCCGCCGCTGAACCAGGTGCAGGCTGGGCCTGCCGTCCAGTTCGCGCAGATCATGCGTGATCAGCTCGCCGCGTCAGGGTTCGTGCCGTCCACCTACACGGGCTCGAGCGGCCTCGATGCCCGCTCAGACATCGCGGGTCTCAATCTCGCCCAGTTCCCGTCAATCCTTGTCGAATGCGGCAACATGAAAAACCCTGTCGACTCGGGGCTGATGAAGACGCCCGAGGGCCGGCAGAAGTACGCCGACGCCATCGTCCGCGGTATCGCCGGCTTCCTGGGCGCCCAGCCGCCGCGGACCAGCTAGCGGCCCTCGACCTGCTTCTTGAGGTTGTCCAGCACCTCGGCCTGGATCTTGCGCAGTCCGAGCGGCGCGAACGTCTTCTCGAAGAAGCCCCCGATGCCGCCTGCACCCTGCCACGACGTCTTGACCGTGACGGACGATCCGGGGCCGGCGGGCGCGACGGTCCAGTTGGTGATCATGGACGAGTTCGCGTCCTTCTCGATGACGGTGTGGCCTGCCACGTCGACGCTGGCCTTGACGTCGCGCACCCGCGACTTGGTGGCCTGCAGCTTCCAGGTGGCGACGGTGCCCGCGCCCTGCCCGCCCTCGAGCACCTGGTAACCGCTGTAATGCGGGGACAGGATCTTCGGGCGCACGGTCTGGTAGTCCGCCACCGCCGCCAACACGTTTTCCGGCGGTGCGTCAATCAAGACAGTGCTGGACGCGCTGACCTGTCCCATGTAGATAACCTCCTAGAAACAAGGTGGGTGTTGTGCGGTCGCATCGGCTGCGGCCGCGGACTAGCGTATATCTGTGTCTGCTGAGGGGACTGACGCACGTGCTGCTCACGCTGCGGGTGTGCAGCGGCTGCTGGCGAGCTACAGGGCGATATCGCCGAACGCCACCGTCCGGCTCGCCAAACCCACGTCGAACCTGTTCCGGGACCGCGCCAAGACCAAGCGCAAGGGCCTGGACACCTCGGGCCTGACGGGCGTCATCGCCGTCGACCCCGACACGCGCACCGCTGATGTGGCAGGCATGTGCACCTACGAGGACCTCGTCGCGGCCACCTTGCCCTACGGCCTGTCACCGCTGGTGGTGCCGCAGCTCAAGACCATCACGCTGGGAGGGGCTGTCACTGGGCTGGGAATCGAGTCGGCGTCGTTCCGCAACGGCCTGCCGCACGAGTCCGTGCTGGAGATGGACATCCTGACCGGCAAGGGTGATGTGGTAACCGCAAGTCGTGACCTGTGCTCCGATCTCTTCCATGCCTTCCCGAATTCCTATGGGACACTGGGCTATTCGGTCCGGCTGAAGATCGAGCTGGAGACGGTCAAACCGTTCATCGCGCTGCGGCACTTGAGGTTCCACTCGATAGAAGACCTGGTCGCGGCCATGGACCGCGTCATCGAAACCGGCGGCCACGACGGCGCCCCTGTCGACTACCTCGACGGCGTGGTGTTCAGCGCCGACGAGAGCTACCTGACACTGGGCTTCCAGACGGGTGCGCCGGGAACGACCAGCGACTACACCGGCCAGCAGATCTACTACCGCTCCATTCAGCACCCCGACGGCGAGAAGCACGACCGGCTCACCATCCACGACTACCTGTGGCGATGGGACACCGACTGGTTCTGGTGCTCGCGCGCCTTCGGTGCCCAGGACCCGCGAATCCGTAGGCTTTGGCCGCGGCGCTACCGG
>JAVRPG010000807.1:0-8862 GCA_032162325.1 Mycobacterium sp.
CCGCCCGCGAGGTATCCGGACAGGGTGACCACGCCGTCGAGTCGATCAAGAAGACGATCGCCCGGCTGAGGTCGCGGCGGGCCACGCTCTTCGAAAGGCTCACCGCGGCAGTGGACGAGGTGGCCACTGTCTACGCCGGGCTACTGGAGGTGTCGGCGACCGCACGCACCATGGGCGTCTCGTTGGACGACACGGAGGTCGGCGCGGTCCACGACGCGGTGACGCTGCTGCAGATGACCTTCGCCGAATTGGAGGCGGACGCGGCGAACCTACCGAACGAAGGCCTGTACTACTAGATCAACTGGTGTGTCCAGAGGCGGCGATGAGTTCTCGCGCACGGCATCGTCTAAACAGGTATGAACGCAGCTCAAGTTGCGCTATACATCGATTGCCTCCAGATCATCTATGGGGGTGAGGATTCGGCGGAGCATCTCGGTGGTCATCGACTTGGGTTGCATCGCGGGCAGGAATCGCGGTGGATTGTGCGTGGGCGTCCACATCACGAGCGCACCGAGTGTCTGCTAAAACCGTTGTGTCGTTGTGTAATACCGTCTGGTCTCGTGTTCTTCGGCCCATTGTCACTGCGCGGGCGGTACGACGTAGCCGGCTGCCGCGTTGCGAAGCTGCCAGATTGATATCGGGCATAGCTCGTTGATCGCCTGGTTGATGAGGTAGGCGGCCTGATAGTTGTCGGCGGTGTTGAAGTCGGTCTCCAGGTCGGTGATCAGCTGGCCGTATGGGCGTCCCTGGTCAACCTTGTCGCAGATCCCCCGTCCGTACTGGAGCGCGTCGTCTGCGTTGGCGAAGTTGTAACCGGGCCGCACAGTCACATTGATCAGATATGCCACAGCGCCAGCACGACCGTCGGGAGCGGCCACAATCGCCGTCCAGAGCAGTGCCGCGTTGATCAACGCAAATCCTGCAAGGACAGTTACCCGCATCGAAATGACGAGTTTCACGGTGCTCAGACCGGGTCGAATCCGGATATCAACCAGCGGTCACCGACCTTGTCGAGTTTCACTGGCGGAGTCGGCGGGTGCGTTGGCGCGTCGTCGGTGGGCGACGTGTCTGCGGAATCACCGGGCAGGCGTTGTGCTGGCGTTGCCTGCTCGGTGGTATCGGTCGTCACGGCTGTCAATTTCCCTTCGGGGGCAGCAACATGTCCTGCCACGATTGGTTTTGGTTGGCATCGCGGGCGAGGTTGGCTTGGGTGTAGAGGTGGCCGTCGGGTCCGACGTAGCTACCGGTAGCGGGGTCGTACTGGGCAACTGCGATCGGTGGCGGGATCGGTGCGGGCGGCGGGGCGGTGGAACCCGGTGTGCCCGGCGGCGGTTGTGGGATGGCTTGACCGGACACGGTTGCGTTCGGGTCGCCCTTCCAGTTGTAGCCGTCGTTGAGTGGTACGTAGTTCTCGTCGCTCTCGCACATCGCGGCGGTCGGGGCGCGTTTGCCGGGTTTGGTTCCACAGGGGATGTTGCGGGCGCGGGAAGTCGCTGCGATGTCGGCGGATTCACCGGTGACGGGATTCGCAGTCAAGACCTCCGGTGGCGCGCTGGAGTCTGTGGGCGACGTCCTTGAACCGGCGCCATACGGGTGGCCTGTCGAAAAGGGTTCGGCGTTAGCGGAATCGTTGCGTCAGGCGCTCGAGCATCTGATGCAGACCGGTGAATACCGCACCATTGCCACGATGTGGGGTGTTGAGAAGGGCATGATCGATCATCCTGTGATCAACGGAGCGACGGGATAGCGCAGGTGAGCGTGAGATACACTGTCCGACAGTGGAATACAGCATCAGATAACGCCGCTGTCTTATCGTCATGCCCCATTCTTTGTCGAAAGATCGATCTCGTAGGCCACTCCGTCGAGAGTGAATGCAACCGTCTCGTCGGCCGCGGCCGTGCCGTCGAGATCGTCGACGAAAGGCACCGTCACTTTCTTGGCCATTTCCATCACGACCTTTCCTGCACTTCCCGTCCCATTGTACTGCTACAACGACACGCATTAGGTACCGCAATCGCGATAGTTATACCTTGCAAAAGCGGGTTTGCCGGCCGGCCGGTAGCTGAACGAACCTGCGCCTACCCTGATGCGCCGGCGGTTACCAGCAACCGCCCGCCAACTAGATTGAGACCGGACAATAATGTCCGTTCTTCTCAATATAGTTGGCAGGTTTAGCATTCGAACTGGCCGCCTACGGATTGGGCAGCAGGTCTCAGCGCAGCTGGCATCGTCAAAACAAATATTGCGCAAAGGGGAATCGTGTCGAGTCGATGCGGCACAGATCGCCGGAGAACCCCGGGTGACCAATGTCAAAGCGAGGTGCGGTCATTGGAGCTACCTGGTCACGCTCTCAGTGTCGCCGGTTGTGGGCCCGGTCAGAAACACCAGTCGAAATTTGCCGATCTGCACCTCGTCGCCGTTCGCCAGCACAGCCCAGTCCACGGGTTCACGGTTGATGTAAGTCCCGTTGAGGCTACCGACGTCGACAACCTGGAATTCGCCGCTTACGCACCGAAACTCGGCATGCCGGCGGCTGACAGTGATCGAGGAAGATATTGCTATTCGGGTGACGACCAGCCGTCGTGGTGGCCCGGTCGAGCAAGAACCGCGAGCCGGCGTTCGGGCCGCGCTTCATCATCAGCAACCCCGAGCCCTGCGGCAGCGCCTCCGCACCGAACAGCTGGCCCTCGGCGCCGGCGGTGGCCGCCGCCTCTTGCGCTTTGGTGAAGTCGGCACGAAACGCGGAGGTCCTCTCCCCGGCGACGTCTTCAGCCCTCTGGTCATTGTCGTTATCGGTCATCCGCTGCCAACGTGCGAAATCGCTACCGGTGAAGTCGAACGCGTCACCGAGTTCGATGAGTATGTTGAGCGACATCATCAGCCCTACGTTTCTGCCCGTCACACCGCCTGGGCGGTAATTCGCCCGGTGCTGAGGAGAATTCTGGCCACCACTGCACCGAAGATGAATCCACCGACATGGGCGAAGAACGCGACACCACTGTCACCGGTGTTCGAGGGGTGGATCAGCGCGTAGTTGCTCTCGAAGAACTGGTAGAGAAACCAGCCGCCGAGGAAGAACCAGGCCGGGATGTTGATCGGGAACCACCCCAGGAGCGTGCGGATGTGTGAGTTGGGATAGAGCACGAAGTAGGCGCCCAGCACGGCGGCTATCGCGCCGCTGGCGCCCAGGTTGGGTATCTGCGCGTCGGCCGCGGTGCCGAAGAGCAGGGTCATCGCGGTCTGGAGCATCATCGCGGCGAATCCGCCGGCAAAGTAAAAGAGCAGATAGCCCAGCCGCCCGAACGCGTCCTCGACGTTCTTGCCGAAGATCGCCAGGAACAGCATGTTGCCCAGGATGTGGTCCCAGCCGGCATGCATAAACATGGCCGTGATCCATCCGACACCCCACGGGACGCCCAGGTGGCAGGAGTTGTTGACATCGCACGGGTAGAACGACGCCTGGTTGACCGCCGCCTCCCCGTTGGGCAATTCGTAGAACAGAAAGACCGCGAAGTTGGCGACGATCAGCGCGACATTGACGACCGGGAACCGGCGGGGCGCAATGCCATCGGAGTACGGGATCATGCGAGCTCTTGCCGCGAGCCGTCGCCGGACCTGACCGCCGCCCCAGGTCGCCGCATCTGGTGCCAGCGACGCTGACGACCGGCGCAGCCCGCCTCCACCTGCACGTCCTGCGCCGACAGCAGCACCATCCGCGCCCTCCGTCCCCTCGATCAGCGCATTGTTGCCCGCGCACCACCTGATCGCCTCACGGTACGCACAAGGTACGGACCGCAGGCTGTGATCGCTAACTCAAACCGCGCCGTCGCGTTGTCGCTGCGCACAATTGACATCTGCCCACCGAGTGACACGCTTGCCCCTGTACGTGGCCCCCGTTGTTGGAGCAGACCTACCATCGAGGAGCATCAAAATGGCTGACAACCGCCTCAGCGAGAAATTCGACGCGCTGTCCGATAAGGCGAAGGAATCGGCGAACAAGCTCAAGGCGTCCGCAGGACGCGAGAAGGATCAACTGAAAGCGGACGCCGCCGCAGCGCGCGAGCGTGCCACCGCGACCGCGGACCAGTTCGAGGAGAAGGTGGTCAACGCCTCCGCTAGGGCCTCGTCTCAGTGGGATGAGGTCCGTGGGAAATGGAAGGCCCACCTCGCCAAGGTGCGCTCAGACCTCGACGCGAAGAAAGACGAACACGATGCGAAGGCCGCAGCGCGGGACGCCGACGACGCTGAGGGCTACGCCTTGGACGCGATCTCGTTCGCGCAGGGTGCAATTGAGGAGGCCGAGGCCGCGTCCCTTGACGCGGTCTACGCCCGGGCCAACGCGGTGGCGCTCGGCTCCGGAGTCGCGCGGCCATGACTGTCCGCGAGCCGCCAAGGCTGTTGCCCGACCTGTGGAAATGGACGCTGGCCTCCGGGGTGCTGGCGGTGATCCTGGGCATCTGCGTGCTGGCATGGCCGGGCATTTCGATCCTGGTCGCGGCCATCTTGTTCGGCGTGTACCTGCTGATCACCGGGATCGCGCAGGTCATTTTCGCGTTCGCCCTGGACGTGTCCGCGGGGGCGCGGATCCTGCTGTTCATCAGCGGCGCCGCATCGCTGATCCTGGCGGTGCTGGCCTTTCGTCATTTCGGTGAGGATCAGACTACTGCGGTGCTGCTGCTGGCCATCTGGATCGGCGTCGGCTTTATCTTCCGCGGCACCGCGACCACGGTTGCGGCGATCAGCGAGCGCGGCCTGCCGGGACGCGGCTGGCTGATCTTCTACGGTGTGATCAGCCTCATCGCCGGCGTCGTAGTGTTGGCGTGGCCGTTCGACTCGATCGTTGTCCTGGCGATCACCACCGGCGTGTGGCTGGTAATCATGGGCGTGTTCGAGATCGTGTCCGCGTTCGGCATCCGCAAAGACGCCAACAAGATCGCGAATTTCCGCCAGCAGTTCGGCGGGCAGACCCTCAAGGACAGCAAGGGCGCAGCACCGCGCTGACGCGCCACCAACCCGCTGACACAAATGCCGCCGCGCACAGGCTCACGTGCGCGGGGCCGGGGCACAGTACGAGCACAATCCTGCGGAGCAACACAAGCGTCGACGCCATGGAAGCGGTGGACCGCCGTGCGGATGTCAACCACCAGCCGGCCGCGGTGCTCCTGTGCCGGCAGTCGCCTCGGCAGCGGGAGCGGGTCGACGAACGGTATCGACGGGGATGGGACAGCCAACCTCAAAGCATCTGCTGGGGCAAGGGGACGCGGCAACGCGTCCGCCGGCGGAACTGACTGCGCATACTCCACTCGTCGCGGATTCCCTTGGCGGCTCCCTGAACACCGCCGATAACGCCCTTGACCCACGCCTCACCCGGCCGGCCTGCCACCGACTGACTACCTTTACTCCAGCCCTCGCGGATTCCATCGGCAGTCCCCTGAATACCGCCGATCACGCCCTTGACCGCTGCGCCAACCACCCCGCCCGCCACCGCTGCCGTGGCATCGGCCACCCGGGACCTCGCCCCACTCGCGCGCGATCCGCTGGACGGTCCCGGCTCTGTCATTAGCCGCTCCCTTTTGGAAAGGGCAGCCATTGTGCGGGACTTCGACGATCGCGTCGACGGCCCAGATGCCGCGTGGGCGGAGCAGACGCCTGGGTGATGGCGTCTGCCGCTCCCAGCTGCACATCCTGCGCTGACAGCAATACCATCGGAGGCCTCCGTAGCCATTATCAGCGGATCGTTTTCGGCACGACCCGTGGTCACCTGACGTTACGCACGCCGTATGGACCCCACGCTGTCACCGCCGACTCAAATGGCGCCTCAATGTTGTGTCTGTACACAATCGACACCTGCCGACGTAGTGGAACGTTTGCTCTACGCGGCCACGACTGGAAAGCCCTACCGTCCCGATAGGCTCATCTCACGGGATCGTTGTGACCGGGCTACAGACATATCTAGAAGCTAAACCCGTCTAGCTGAACCCGTCCATCGGAATGACGGTTCGGCCCGCCACCGTGGATCGTCGGTGACGGGCCGATAGTCGCCGGTCTAAGCTGCGGCTATTGCGGCGCTAGTGATCGCCGCCGTCGGGTTGTACTGCCCGGAATACGGCCACGAACCGTAATGAGGAGAAGAATCATGAAAGTGAAATTGGACACGATGTCGCTGATCTCTGCGGCCATCGCGATTGCGATTTGGGTTTTGGTTATCTGGACGGCCATCGCGGCGATCGTCGCACACATTTAGTCCCTTCAACACAGGACGCCTCGGCCATCGCGGAGGGGTCGACCTGCTCGCCGCATACCGCGAGCACTGCGACCGGCTCGAATTGACCAGCGTGAACCTTCGGTCGGCCGCGCGAACGTTCTTGCGGCGCTGGCCCGATCCGCAGCGGTGGGCAGACGAGCCGCTGGCTTCGCGGTTAGCGGTTTCCCATTCCAGCAGGTCGTTCGTGATGCTCTTGATGTTGGCCGGGCATCTGCGGCCCGGGTATGACTATCTGATCCGCCGTAAACTGTTCGTCTTCTGGCGTCATCTGCCGCCCGGACCGTTGGCCAACGACCTGGCCGGGTTCCTGGCCGCCGCGGAGGAACTCGGCTTCACCGAACGCTCTGCTCACAAATGCGGCGTTTCTCAGACGGCGGTGCGGCGCTGGTCCAGCATGTCGGCATGGGGCAGCGCAGTTTCCGCATGATCGAAACCAATGGCATCACCCTGCGGGTGGTGGTTGAAGGCCGCTCACTTCCCCAGCCGGCGAGACCTGGCGCTGATTCTGACCGGCCTGCTCGCGGGGTTGCGCGCAGACGAGCTGCGCAGAGCCGACGTTGGTGATATCCGAACGTCCACCGGTGGCGGTGCGGTTATTCAGGTCCGTGGAAAAGGCGGCAAGGATCGTACCGTTCCGATCGAAGCCGACTTGTCAGCGGTCATCGAGGACTACCTCGACAGCCGGGCCCACCGCTTCCCACCGACCACCAAATCATCGACCGCACACGGGCTTTCCCGCTGGTCGGCGAACGCTCCGCTATTCGTGGGCCGCGACGGCGAGCGCATCACCCGCGGGACAATACAGTCGCGCGTCCGCCGGGCCTTCCGGCGCGCGGGTCCCGACGCCCAGCCGGTGCGCGGTGCCCTCGTCCACGGGTTGCGGCACACCTACGCGACCGAACTGGCCAATTCCGATGTCAGTGTGTACACGCTAATGAAGCTCCTAGGTCACGAGTCGATGGCCACATCCCAGCGATACGTCGTCGGCGCCGCACGCGAAACTCGGGTCGCCGCCGCGCAAAACCCGCTCTACGGATTTATTCGCGATCGCCTACGCCCATCGAACACGATTGGGGGCGGCCACCTGTGAGCCGGAACCGGTTCAATACGTACCGCGCCGTCGAGATCGGTCGGCGATGTCAGGTAATGGCGATTATGTCAATCGGCGGCGTATCATTCAGCGGCACAACGTATTTGAGCATATCATAACGCCGCCTGTCCGGTCTCAGTGCAGTTGGCAGCTTTCGCGTCGATCTGGCACTTGACGGATTGGCCGCCCAGATCTCGGTGAGTTGGCATCTCCAGTCGGCCGACCTCGGTCCGCGCGATTCCGCCAAAGTACTGAAATGCCGGGACGATTGAGACGCGAGCTGACCTAGGTGTCGCGGGATATCCGGCATTTCGCGAGTCCGTGAGTGTCAGATTGATTGAGACCGGACACCGCCTCTTAGTCGGGGTCTGGTCAATTGGCAACGGACAATAGGTCGGCGTCTACACCAACCCGCACCATGTGATGGCCAACACCGACGGCGAAGTCCGGCAACAGTTTTCGCTGTGCTTCACCACACGACTCGTCAGCGGCAACCTCCTCATCGACTCCGAAGCACCGACATCGCCTGGACCGATCCACAGGACATTCCCGCGCTGAACATGCACCCTTCCATGCGCCTACGCATCCAGCACTACCTCGAACACCGCACCACCCCATACCTTGGGTAGGCCAGATCCCGCTCCGGCTTTCCTAGCCGATAAGGGCGTCAACGCGAGCGACTGCGGCAAGCAATGTGGGCGCCGACAACGCCATCGCGCGATGCACCGCATCGTCTTCGGCGTACCGCGACAGGATCTCGCTCAGCCGATCATCAGCCCGCACCTGCAAACCGTCCGGGCCAGTCGTCATGTCCGCACACGTCAACACATCCAGCAGGAAATCCGGCGGCTCCGCGAACTCGGCCAACGCCTCCGACAACCCACGCTCGCGCGCCTCGAACACCGCCCCCGTGTGGTACGCCACCAACGACACCACCAACGCCGGGAAACCCTCCGCCCGGACAAACACAGCGCCGTCCAGGGAGTGAAAACCCGTCGAGCGTACTGATGGCGCATAGCCGACATCGTGTAACCACGCCGCCGCAACCAGCGAGTCCGCCTCCAACGGATCGATTCGTTCCACCAGGCGCTCGGCCGCCGCTGCGACACCACGAACATGGGCAAACCGTGTCGCCATCGATGTCAGCCGGACCTCAGCCACCCGCCGAGCCCGCTGTGCCAGCACGCCATCCATCACGACAGCCTACCGAGCAGCCCCCACCGGTCTAAACCCAGTTCGGGCCACCTCGACCCCCGCTCGTCGTGAGCAACGAGCCGATGTTGGAGTCGAGGAGGACTCCGCTCGGGCGCCGCCGACGCAGCACTCGAAGCTGGCGGCGAGCTTGGCGCTCACTTCTCGGGGATGGGCTATTCGGCGTTGACACACACCGCCCTTGCCGCCGGCGATACCGACAACCGCGAGCTCATTTCGAACGCAAGCGTTGTTCGCCAAAAGTCGCGTTAATCCTTGGAAGTCGCTCTGACCGCTCCTAGCCTTACCTATATGC
>JAVRPG010000808.1:0-5518 GCA_032162325.1 Mycobacterium sp.
GGATCGTAGAGTGTCGCCGAGTAGTACGGGACTTCCGGCTCCATCGGGCTGAGGTCGGCCAGAACCTCGGCGAGTTCGTCGAGGATCGGATCGACTTGCGGGGAGTGAGAGGCGACGTCCACGGCCACCTCGCGCGCCATCACACCGCGCCCCTCCCAGGCTGCCACCAGATCGCGAATCGATTGCGTGGCACCGCCGACCACAGTCGACTGCGGCGAGGCGACCACGGACAGGACGACATCGCTCACACCATGCGCAGCGAGCTCCGAAAGTACTTGCTGTGCGGGCAATTCAACGGACGCCATGGCGCCCGAGCCGGCGATACGCGACATCAGCGCCGACCGCCTGCAGATGACCTTCGCCCCGTCCTCGGGCGTCAGTGCGCCAGCGACGACCGCGGCTGCCACCTCTCCCATAGAGTGCCCGATGACCGCGCCGGGGATCACCCCGTACGACCTCATCGTCGCGGCCAAGGCCACTTGGACGGCGAACACGGTGGGTTGGATCCGATCGATTCCGGCGACCGTCTCCAGCGCCGACATCGCCTGTGTGACAGAGAAGTTGGACTCCCGAGCGATCAAGGGCTCGAGCTCGGCGACCGTCGCGGCGAACACCGGCTCGTTCATCAGCAGATCCGCACCCATCCCGACCCACTGCGAGCCCTGCCCGGAGAACACCCACACGGGCCCCCGGTCGTCCTGGGCCGCCGCAGCCTGATACGGAGTGTCACTGTCCGCGACCTCCCGCAGCGCATTGATCAGCCCATCACGGGTGCTGGCAAGCACGGATGTCCGCACGGGCCGATACCCACGCCGACGCGTCAGGGTGTAAGCCAAGTCGGACAAGTCAACTGCGGGTCCGCGGCCGTTTCCGTCTCCACCTCTCGCCAACCAGTCAGCCAGCCGCCCCGCCGTCCGGCGCAGTTCCGATGTAGAGGTGGACGACAACGGGAACAGCAGCGGCTCCGCAACATTGGGACGCGTTGGCGAATTCCTCTGCGCCGAAGGCTCGGGGGCCTGCTCCACAATCGCGTGCACATTCGTGCCCGACAACCCGTACGACGATACTGCTGCCCGCCGGGGATGCCCGCCGTTGATCGGCCACACTGTACTCGCCTGGGGCACAAAGAGTTCCGTGTCTATCTGCGCGAGACCGTCGGGCAAACGGGTGAAATGCAGATTCTGTGGGATGACACCGTGCTGCGTCGACAGGACAGCCTTCATCACGCCCAGAGCGCCGGCGGCCGATTGAGCATGTCCGAAATTGGTCTTGACCGATCCCAACGCGCAGGGGCGGTCCGTGCCGTACACCTGGGCTAGGCTCGCGTACTCGAGGGGGTCCCCAACGGGGGTGCCGGTCCCGTGGGCCTCCACCAGGCCGACGGTGTCGGCGTCCACGTCCGCCGCCACCAACGCCGCTCGGTACACCGAGACCTGGGCGTCGGCCGACGGCGTCGCGATATTGACCGTGCGTCCGTCCTGGTTGGCAGCGGTGCCGCGGATCACGGCCAGGACCCGGTCCCCGTCGGCTACCGCATCTTCCAGCCGTTTGAGCGTCATCACCACGCAGCCCTCGCTGGAGACGAACCCGTCCGCGCTTTCGTCGAAAGCGTGGCAACGCCCCGTCGGCGACAGCATGCCCGCCGCGGAGCCTCCGGCGACCTTGCGGGGTTCCAGCAGCACCGACACCCCGCCGGCCACGGCGAGGTCGCTCTCGCCGTCGTGCAGACTGCGGCAGGCCATGTGAATAGCGCTCAGGCCAGAAGAACATGCCGTGTCCACAGTGACCGCGGGACCGTGGACCCCCAGCGCGTAGGCGATGCGGCCGGACGCCAGGCTGAAACTCGTCCCGCTGAACCCGTACGGTCCCTCCAAGGTCCGGGTGTCGGCTGCCCGATACGCATAGTCGTTGTGCATCACTCCCACGAACACACCGGTCTGCGACCCCGCCACCGCCGCTGGGTTGAGTCCGGCATGCTCGACGGCCTCCCACGCGGTCTCCAACAACAAGCGATGTTGCGGATCGATCGCGATCGCCTCGCGCTCGGTGATACCGAAGAAGTCGGCATCGAAGGCCGCGACGTCGTCCAGGAAGGCACCCCACTTGGAGACCGAGCGGCCGGGCACACCCGGCTCGGGGTCGTAGTATTCCTCGGCGTCCCACCGGTCGGGGGGAATCTCCGTGACGAAGTCGTCGCCCCGAATCAGCGCCTCCCACAGCTGCTCAGGTGAATCGATCCCCCCGGGAAGTCTGCAGGCCATTCCGATGACAGCTATGGGAGTAACACGTTTTTGATCCACGTGGGACTACCTTTCCTCAGCGTGCGGTTCGCAGGACTTCGTTCCAATTAGCGGAAAAAGGACTTCGTTCCAATTAGTGGAAAAGGTGGAGTGTTAGTGGAAAAGGTGGAGTGCCCGCCGACGCCTGTCTCTGGCCGTCAGTGGGACAGCCGGGGCGGCACCGGTTCTGTGCGCTATGTAGGTGCGCGTCATGGATCGCGACGGCCGATAGAAATGTTGTCGGCCCTCCCATCCGCAGCTGCACACCGCGTGTGAGTGCAACGGACCTCGGTCCACCGCCACCACCCCGCTGCGGGGGCAGCCCAGCGATGGTCGTGCAACCGGCTCCGCAAAACACCTTGCGATGTGCATTGACACGAGGACCCCCACGGATCGTCAGACCTTCTCGTTTGCCAACGAGTGCTTGATCGCATGCATGGCGGTGAACCTAACAGGCTGTTCTTGGATTTGGGAGGGAACTCCCAAATTCGCGACGGTCGTGTTACATGGGTGTGTCTTGGGTGATACAGATCGCCAGCACACCGCAGCGGCGGAAGCGGGCAAACATCCCCAATGAACGGCACGACCACCTGCTCGGCCGAGACATCGAAGCGCGCAAACTCTAGGGAGTGCCCTGATCATTCGTTACTGACCAGCGAATAGAGCTTCAGGTCCGGCATCTCATCGCAGGGTGCCGAAATTGAAAACGTCTGTAGTCAAGAGTCGGCAAAGAACGACGCCGAGCAAAGACTTTGCCGATGCACTGGCGCGAGCGACGCAGAGTTGGCATGAGGGCCGTCTGACCGTTGCCCTAGCAACGCTCATCGGCGAGGAGCTTGGTAGAGCCAAGAGGACTTCGAACCCCTGACCAATTCGATGCGAACTGTGCTGCGTCCAGCCTGCGTACCGGCGGTGTACGCCAGCTTCCAGCGAGACCCCGACGACGGGCGATGAAGACTCTCACAATCCCGTGTCAACGCCCGGCCAGGGTGTCGATGGCAAATCACTCGCGTGGCTTGGTGCCCGCTACGGCGTCTCCCCCACGACGGTTGCCAATGCGTTTCGGCGGCAAGGGATCCTGTTGCGGACGAGAACAGGCTGGCGTTAGTCCACGCTGTTCCATGACGTGCCCGAGGATCGCTCTCGCGATCCCTATCGGACCCGGGTCGAATCCCTGCGCAGTTTCTTCCCGTCGACAGATTGGCGATTCAAACCGATTCTGAATCTGTTCATGGTGGTTGGTCAGCATTCGCCTCGGCATGGAGGCCGAAAAATGTAAGACTACGTGCTTGTGGCCGCCGCCAAATCGCCTCTAGTTCTATTCCATCCGATCCTCGCGTCCGGCACCATATGGCAGACGTAGTGCCGCTGCTGTCGGACTACCACGAGGTCTTTACGCCCAATGCGCTCGGTCATCGCGGCGGCCCGACGGTGCGCCACCGTCCGGCGACGATCTGGGATGTGGTCGACGCCGCTGAGACATATCTCGATGAGCAGGGCTTGTCGCAGCCGCATTTGGCGGGTAATTCGATGGGCGGATTCGTCGCATTGGAACTGGCTCGACGCGGCCGAGCCGCCACCGCGTGCGCCATTTCGCCCGGGGGTTTCTGGTCGACCGGTGACGGCACGCGACCGCACGCATCGAAGGCACTCCGCACGCTCGTGCACCTGTGCCGCGTGAGCCGGCCCACTGCTCCGTTGATCTTCAAATCGAGCTTCGCGCGCCGCACCTCACTTCGTTTCCTGGCTTGTGCGCGTTATGGAGATCGAATTCCGGCGTCCCAGTTCGTCGAGATAGTCGACAGCATTCTTGCGTGCACCGTGGGTGACGAAGTGTTCAGTGCCGATGAACAGCAGTTCGTCGCGTTGCACCCTGCGCCATGGCCGGTCACGGTGGCGTGGGCGGAGAAGGATTCGCTGCTGCCGCTCCATCCATGCGGCGCGATCGCGTGCGAGCGGCTGCCCGCAGCGACCTTTGAGATTCTGCCCGACGTCGGCCACGTTCCCATGGTCGACGATCCGAAAATGGTCGCGCGCACCATCCTTGCGAGTACAGGCGCTATACCGCGACAACGCTAGCGCCAGATGGCATTCGACCAAACGTCAGTGCCGAGTCACGGCCGACGCTCATACACACAAGGCCAAGGGGCCATTTCATCCGTCTAGGTTCGAGTAAGGACACTTAGGTGTCCGAAAAGTGGAGCTAAGGGGAATCGAACCCTGTGCCGCTCGGCTGGGAGCGGAATGTGTATTGCCCGCTAGTGCCCACCGAGGCCCGGTGGATCTTCATTGCCTGATGCCGCGAAGACCTCGCTGGCCGCAGCGCCGAAACCTTCGGGCTGCCCTACCGCCGCGAAGGTCCTGCCGACCTCGGCAAGCTCGTAGGACCACCGCCAGCCCTTCTCGTTATTCTGCTGGCGGGCTTGCAGCCACGCCCCTGCAAGATGCGGTTGGCTTATCGCCCATTCCTTTTCAAGGTCGTCGTCGACGCCGTAGGCGGCAGCGGTACGTCGGATCGAAACGAGCAATGCCGCCGTCGTCTTGGTCCAGGCCGCGTACGTCATCTTCAGCGCCGATGCGGCCGGCGGCGCGCTGGCGAGGCTGACGGCGTCGAGTGCGGATCCGGCGAACAGGTTCGCGACCTCGCCGTCGTCGCCGGCGAGATAGAGCCGGGTCGTGCCTGCTGTAATGGGGGGCGGGCCGATGATGCCACCGTCGACGTAACGGGCGCCGCCGCCGGTGACGGTGCGACCGATGAGCACCGACGTCTCGGGGCTAATGGCGTTGGCGTCCACCACGATCCCCCGAAAGCCCGCCAACGCTCGGGCCACTTCAAGCGCGCCGTGCGGCGGGCAAATCGAGAACACAATGTCGGCATGGGCCAGCAGCTCCGCGAGGTCGTCGAACGGAGTCAATCCGACCTGCGCGGCCCGCCGTGATGTCGCTTCGCTTCGGCCGCTCCGCAACCAGCCGACCTCGTGGCCGCGGCCGACCAGACAGGCAGCCACGGCCGCGCCCATGGCGCCGGGATGAAGGACGGCGAGCACACGCTTGCCGATCACTGGCCGACGCCCGCGGGGGCGCCGGCGTTTTCAAACCGGTTACGCGGCATAGGCGCTCTCCTGTCTTTCCGCGAGCCCCGCGATGAGCGGTGCGAGCCGCTCGGCCGAACGAATCGCGGGTCGCGATGTCGACCATATGGCCAGGGCGGTAATTGCGAGCCCTAGCATTGCGCACAT
>JAVRPG010000809.1:0-2580 GCA_032162325.1 Mycobacterium sp.
TCGCGGATTTCCATGGGCTTGGGCAGCTCGTCAAGCTTGACGTCGTCAGCGTCGGCGAGCTCCTCTTCGATGATCTCGTTGCACAGATCTATGCATTCATCGCAGATATAGACCCCTGGGCCCGCAATGAGTTTCTTGACCTGCTTTTGACTCTTGCCACAGAACGAGCACTTCAGCAGGTCACCGCCGTCTCCAATGCGCGCCATGGTGGTGGGGGCCTACTTTCCTCGCGTCGGTAATGAAGCTGGTCGTGTGGGTCGCTCGGGACCTTCTTGCGTGTCGGTCCCGACGCTACCCGCATGTTCCGGCGCGGTGCGACCGATAAAGCCGAATCGCGTCGGTGGTATTTACCTGTGCCCGCAGAACATATCGCCTCACAAGCCCTGTGACCCCCCGGAACCCGCCACTGTGTCCCTGGCGTGTCGCCGCCGTTATCGGACCGAGAGGCCGCCCCCGTCCTGGCCCTAGAGTTGGCGACGTGGTGTTCGCTCTGCGCCACGATACCGTGCTGATCGCAGACGGCGGCCTGGCGACCGAATTGGCGGGTGCTGCCGGGTGCGTCCGGCCTACGTCGCCGACATTGTGGCAAACGTCGGTCAGGCGTTCTGAGCCGAGAGCTTGCGGTACTCCAGCACCGTGTCGATGATCCCGTAGTCCTTGGCCTCCGCGGCCGTCAAGATCTTGTCGCGATCGGTGTCCTTGCGGATGACGGCGGGATCCTTGCCGGTGTGGTGGGCCAGCGTGGTCTCCATCAGCGTGCGCATCCGCTCGACCTCTTTGGCCAGGAACTCGAGGTCGGAGAACTCGCCCTGGATGACACCGGACAGCGCGGGCTGGTGGATCAGCACACGGGCGTTGGGCAACGCGAGCCGCTTCCCGGGCGAGCCGGCGGCCAGCAGCACGGCTGCCGCCGACGCGGCCTGGCCGAGGCACACCGTTTGGATGTCGGCGCGCACGTACTGCATGGTGTCGTAGATCGCCATCAGCGAGGTGAAGGAGCCACCAGGCGAATTGATGTACATGGTGATGTCGCGGTCGGGATCCAGCGACTCCAGCACCAGCAGCTGGGCCATGATGTCGTTGGCCGACGCGTCGTCGACCTGAACGCCGAGGAAGATGATGCGTTCCTCGAAGAGCTTGTTGTACGGGTTGGACTCTTTGACGCCGAAGCTCGAGTGCTCGATGAACGACGGAAGGATGTAGCGGGCCGAAGGCTGCGTCTGGGAATTTGTGAGCTCGGTCTGCTTGCTCATGATGGCGACACTCCGTTGATGTGGGCGCTGGTGATGATGTGGTCGACGAACCCGTAGTCGAGGGCCTCCGGCGCGGTGAACCAGCGGTCACGGTCGGAGTCGGCCTCGATGCGCTCGAGCGGCTGGCCGGTGAACTCGGCGTTGAGCCGGAACATCTCCTTCTTGATGACCGTGAACTGCTCGGCCTGGATCGCGATGTCCGAAGCGCTGCCGGTGACGCCGCCGAGCGGCTGATGCATCAGGATGCGCGCGTGCGGCAGGGCGTAGCGCTTGCCCTTGGCGCCGGCGGCCAGCAGGAACTGAGCCATCGAGGCCGCCATACCCATTCCGTAGGTCGCGATGTCGCACGGCGCCAGCACCATCGTGTCGTAGACCGCCATGCCCGCCGAAATCGAGCCACCCGGCGAGTTGATGTAGAGGTTGATGTCCTTGGTGGGATCCTCGGCGGCCAGCAGCAGGATCTGCGCGCACAACCGGTTCGCGATGTCGTCGTCCACCTGGGAGCCCAGGAAGATGATTCGCTCGGCCAGCAGCCGCTCATACACCGAGTCGACAAGGTTGAGGCCCTGCGAGGCGCCACGCATGTCAGTCACGACTGGATACCTGCTTTCTTCGTAAGTCTCGGGACGCGGTGTCCGTCTCCAAATGACACTAACCAACCTGCGCCGTCACGCACTCCCTTGACGGCGCCCGTTCGCTCACAGCGTCACTTGGCGTCGGCGGACACCTCGTCGGCGGCCTCGTCGGATTCGCTAGCGGCCTCGTCGGATTCTTCCGCGGCACCCTGTTCGGCCTGCGCACCCGACGGCCCGAAGAACTCCGTGGTGTCGATCACGTTGCCGTCGGTGTCGGTGACGGTGGCGCCGTGCACCACCGCCGCGACGGTCAGGCCGCGACGCACGTCGGCGAACATCGCGGGCAGCTGGTTGTTCTCCTGCAGGTACTGCAGCAGCTGCTGCGGCTCCAGCCCGTACTGCCGAGACATCAGCACCAGGCGCTCGGTGAGGTCGTTCTGCCCGACCTGGACGTCGAGCTTGTCGGCGATCGCATCCATCAGCAGCTGGGTCTTGACGGCCTTCTCCGCGTTGGTCTGGTTGTCGGCGTCGAACTCCTCGCGGCTGCTGCCCTGCTCCTTCAGCGCCTCCTCGAACTTCGTTTCGTCGTGGTCGAGGCCGTGGATGGCGTTGTGCAGGGTGTCGTCGACCTGGGCCTGCACAATATTCTCCGGCAGCGGGACCTCGACCTGCTCGAGCAGCACCTCGAGCGCCTTGTCGCGGATCTGCTCGGCCTGCTGGACGCGCTTGTCCCGCTGCACCTGCTCGCTCAG
>JAVRPG010000810.1:0-2657 GCA_032162325.1 Mycobacterium sp.
ACCCACCTCGGCGGCGATCTCGGTGTTGGTGGCGCCCTCGGCTGCAGCGAGCACGATCCGCGCGCAGATCACGTCGCGATGCGCCGAGCGCGACGACCGGGCTCGGGCGTGCAGAACGGACGCGTCCAGGGCGGTCAGGGCGATGATGAACGGACTGCTCATAGCCATCCATCCGTTGTCCTCCACGCCCGGTCTCATCGCGGACACGACACGCCGTGGCCACCCACACCACACCCCCAGGATTGGGTCACGATAGGCAGATGCCGAAGACGCCCTCGACACCGCCTGCGGCCTCTATCTCGCAGACCCCACCGCCTGGACCTGAACCCCCGACGAACTTACGACCGTGACCACTAGTCGCGTAGTCGCGCTGGCTCTGCAGATGCGGCTCGCAGAGGAGGCGCTCGGCGGCACGATCGCGATCGCGAGTGAGACCGGAGCTGGGACCTCACTACACGTGACCATCCCGTTCGAAATCGAGTGAACGGTGTCCCGTGCGGCGAGGCCAGCGGATCGAATGCGACGAGCTTCGACGCTGGGTGCTACCGGTAAGTCCAATGCAGCGCTGGCTGGAACCGATAACGGGTGTCAGCGGTGACGTTGTGGCGTCCCTGAAGCGCAATGATCGAAGGACGATGCGGGAATGGCGGCAGCAGGTTGGCGACGGCATGACGATATTGAACGTCGAAACCGAGGCGCAGGCCCGTGAACTGATGGACGACGAACCGCTGACCCGACGTGGGCTTCGAACCTATGAGCTTCGCCGGTGGGAGTTGCGCGAAGGTCGGATGGTCATCGAGCTCGACACTGCCACGTCGAGCAATCGGCTCGTTAGGGAAACAACACGATGCTGACCATCCGGTGGGCCGGCCTGGCGCTGATGCTCAACCCCCTTGATGTCGATCTGGACGCCTACGCCCGGGTCACGATGCCACAGATGCGTTAACTACCACTAGAAAGAGGATCTGCTATGCGCGCCTTACGTTTTGATCGGTTCGGCGACCCGCAGGTGCTGCAGGTCGCCGAGATCGCCGATCCTGTTGCGGACAACGGCCAGGCCGTTATCGCCGTGCAGGCGGCGTCGGTGAACCCGTCGGATGTCAAGAATGTCGGCGGTGCGTTCCCGGCGACGGTGCTGCCCCGGGTGCCCGGTCGCGACTTCGCCGGCGTCGTCGTCGACGGGCCGCGCGAGTGGGTCGGTGTCGAGGTGTGGGGAACCGGCGGCGATGTCGGTTTCACCCGGGATGGATCGCACGCCGAGTTGCTCGGCGTCCCGGTCGAGGCGCTGGCCCGAAAGCCCGAACGGCTCAGCTTCGACGAAGCCGCCACCGTCGGGGTGAACTTCATTACGGGCTGGCTGGGTGCGGTCGAGGCCGCGCAGCTGGACAAGGACGAGACCATCGCGGTGTTCGGGGTGTCGGGCGGGGTCGGCGGTGCGGTGGCCCAGATCGCGGCCGCCCGCGGCGCCCGGGTGATCGGCATCGGCCGGACACCGCCGCGCGACGATGCCCCGGCGGCCACGATTGTGGAGGAGTTCATCGCGTTCGACGGCGACACTCACGGCGTGGCCGCCCAGATCCGGCAGGTGACTGCGGGCCGCGGCGCCGACGTGGTCTATGACGCCGTCGGGGGTGTCACCACCGCCGCGGCCCTGGCCGCCCTTGCCCACGGGGGCCGGCTGGTGGCGATCAGCGCGGTCGGGACCCGCGTGGTGGAGATCGATCTGGTCGCCTTCTACCGCAACGAATCCCGGCTGCTGGGCGCCAATAGCGGCAAGCTGGGCGTCGTCGAATCGGGCATGCGGCTGGCCGAACTGTCCCCCTATTTCGAATCCGGTGCCTTCCGGCCACTGCCGGTCAGCCACCGCTATGGCCTCGACGAGAGCCAAGACGCCTACCTCGCCGTGGCCGGCGGAACCCACGGCCGCATCGTCATCCACCCCTGACCCCACACCCGCCACGCGCCGGCTGGCGGTCTTCGCGCTCGCCATCGGTGGATTCGGCATCGGCACAACCGAATTCGTGTCGATGGGGCGGTCGGGGTCGTCGTCAGGGCACTGCGCTGGCGGCCCTGTTTGCATGCATGTCAGCGTAAGTTCATCGCCCACAGCCCGCGAACGTGTGGGGCGGTTCTCGCGCGACCCCTGCCGCGCACTGGTGTGTCAGTGCTGGGGTCAGGCGGGATCGGCACCGAAAGCATCGCCGGGGAGCAGGCCTTTTGTCGTGGCTGCGTTGGCTCAGGCCGCGGTGTTCACAGACAGTCGGGGCAGAAGGGTCTGGGCATTGCCGTGCATTACCTGCGCGAGGACCTCGGGCCGGTCCGCGAAGTAGGTGTCGACGTTGGTCGTGTACCAGCGGGCCATCCGCGGACTGACTGCGGGGAAGTCGGTGCCGAACAGAATCCGTTCCGGTGGCACGAAGTTCTCGAGGGCCACCAGGTTCGTCTCGAAACCTGACAGCGCCGTCTCGAAGTAGAAAGTGCGGAAGTCGGCGATGATCTCCTCGGGACTTAGCTCACAGCCCAGGTAATTAGAGAGCACCGCGACCCGCGCGGCGAGGAAAGGTGTGCTCCCGCCGGAATGCGAAAGGACGATCCGTGCGTTCGGATACTGCCGTTTCCGCCCACTGGTAACGAGATCCGCTGCGGCCTTGTAGGTT
>JAVRPG010000811.1:0-2701 GCA_032162325.1 Mycobacterium sp.
GTACCTGTTTATCCGCGGCGAACGCTGAAACTCGCACGTAGCGTCCGGACGATGTCATGGGACGTCGGTGGTGTGCGCATCACCCGAGTGGTCGAGCGCCCCACATCGTCTTGTTCCTGAACACGAAAGTCGACCGGTCGGGAGCCAGCGTCCACCGGCCGACGGCGTCGCTCAAAAGCTTTGATACCGGGGCTATCTCATCCTCATTCGGCAAGCTGGTTGGCGATACCCGCGAAGACCTTCGGCAGCGCCGCCGCGGCTGGCACGATGCGTGAGCGCAGCGGCGCGTACTCACTCGCATGCAGCACCGCCGCCGTCAACAGCCGGTAGCGCCGCGACATCCGGCGCCACTGCCGGTCGTAGTCACCCGGCCGATCGGCGACGACGCACCCCACCAATAGCTCCTGTCGTCGCGCTTCGGACGGCGGCGGGAGTCGGCCTAGGGTCCTGTGCAACAACGTGGGCCAGCGACTTGACGCCTGAGGTGTGTGCACTGTTCAGAAGTGGTCGGATGCGCTATCGCTTTTCGACTCGCATCGTGACAGATTTCGCGGTGCTGATGTGGCGGGTGATTGTGACGGCCGCCTGCCCCAATAGCCGATCGATACAGCGTTTTCGGAGACTCTTAGGGCCGGAACTGAAGAATGCGGTCGTCGCCGTCGCGGGGACTGCCCCGACCGTCACGATTACTCGTGGTGAACCACAGCGTGCCGTCCGGTGCCGCAACGACTGTCCGCAGACGCCCGTACTGCCCGACGAACAGCGGCCCTGGATCGCCCAGTGAGCCGTCGGCACCGACCGGTATCTGATAGAGCCGCTGACCGCGAAGGCACGCGACCCACAACGCGCCACCGAAGTAGGCCAGCCCCGAGGGCGACGCTTCGCCAGTCCCCCACTGGATTACCGGGTCGATCAATCCAGGCGTGTCCGCACGACCTTCTGCCATGGGCCACCCATAGTTGCCACCCGGCAGGATCAAGTTGAGCTCGTCCGCCCGATTCGCACCGTACTCCGTGGCCCACAGTCGACCAGCCGAGTCCCACGCCAACCCCTGAATGTTACGGTGGCCGAACGACCAGACCGGCGAGCCGGGACCGGGATTGTCCGACGGGATTGACCCGTCGGGATTGATGCGAAGGATCTTGCCGCCCAACGACGACCGGTCCTGCGCCAGCTCAGGATTGCCACTCTCCCCCGTCGCCACATAGAGCTTGCCGTCCGGACCGAACGCGATGCGCCCGCCGTCGTGGATGGAACCCGCCGGAATACCAGTAAATATGGGCGACTGCTCGGTGAGCGCGCCGCCTTCGAACCGCACCCGGACCACGCGGTTGTCCTGCGCCGTGGTGATGTACGCGAAGACCGTTTGACCCGAGGTGGCAAGACCAAGCAGGCCGCCTTCCCCGCGCGCCGCGACGCCGGCCACGCCGCCGACCTGATTCACCACACCAGGCGCCGTCATGTGCTTGACAGCGCCGCTATCGCGTTCGGCGATCAACGCGCTCCCGTCGGGCAGAAACGCGATCCCCCACGGCACATCGAGGTTGGTCGCCAGGTCGTTGAGCCCGGCGACATTCGGCTGACCGCGAGATTCGACATCGTTCGCGCAGGCGACGACCAGCATCAAGGCCGAGGCAAGCATGACCGCGGCTCGCTTCAAACCCGTGCGCATCGTCAAGTCACCTCGGGTAAGTACTGCTTGGGGGTGGCCACACAGCACGGTACCCGTAATTGCTGCACCGAGTCCCCTCCAGCCGCCGGCATCAACCAAGCGGCCAGCCACTCATCGTGTTGTCTGCGCGTAACGTTGGCTGCACCTGGACAGGTCCAGCGAAACCGGTAATCGCGGTGGTCTTTTGGGATGGAAGCAAGCGGCAAGGGCTCGTCGCCGAGCGACGTTTTCAGGCGGATCGCCACACTGGCAGTATTAGCCACTGCCAGTGCCGCGCTTGTGCAATGCACCTCCGCGCCACCGCCTCCGCCCGCCACCTCACCGCCGTCTGTCGCCAGGCCGTCACCGTCCTTCCCGGCGCTTCTCCGGTGACGCTTGTTCCCGCGCGACCGAACCCCATTAGACTCACCGCACGTCGGGCACCTGGTCGGAGTCCGGCTCGACGCTCACGGTGAGCGACGCAGGCTCGGTCCGCATCGATGCTGGACGCAACCGTTTCGGCATCGCGCGCAGGACGACGGTGAACAATACGACGACGGCAACGGCGCTACCGACGACCACCGGGATCGGCGCTGCCGGGAAGATGCCTCCGACGAGCATGCCGACGCCGAAGGCCAGGAACAACGCGGCCGCGGTGAGCTGGATGAACCGCTCGGGAAGGTGCTTGCCCGCCACCGCCCCCACGACGATGGCGAGCGCGTCGGCGGCGACCATGCCAAGTGTGGAGCCGATCCACACACCTACCCAGTCGTTGTCCGCGGCGAGGGTGACCGTGGCGAGCATCGTCTTGTCGCCGAGTTCGGCCAGCATGAACGCGGACATGACCGCGAAGAACGCGGGTGCGGTGGTGCGCTGGGCGCGGGTGGCCTCGTCCGCGGAGAGGCGGTCACCCCGCAGCGACCACAGCCCGAACAAGACGAACGCCACACCGGCGAGGATGCCGATCAGGTGGGTGGGCAGCGCAGCGCCCAGGTAGTGGCCGACCGCGACCGAGATCAGGTGTACCGCGGTGGTGGCGGCGGTGATGCC
>JAVRPG010000812.1:0-5123 GCA_032162325.1 Mycobacterium sp.
GGAACCTCTCGGCCAGCGGTTGGGCCAACGCGTTCTATTCCGCGGCCGCGCAGGCCGGCGCCAGCAATTGGACGGCGATGCTGTTCGGGTCCAGTGACGCCGCCAACGCCATCACCGTCGACAAGACGCCCGCCGCGCTGTGGGTCATCGACCTGTCGGTGCGACTGTTCGGGCTGAACCCGTGGAGCGTGCTGGTGCCGCAGGCGCTGGAGGGCGTTGGAGCGGTGGCGTTGTTGTACGCCGCGGTGCGGCGGATCAGCGGCGATGGCGCAGCGCTGCTGGCGGGCGCGGTGTTCGCGCTGACACCTGTCGCCGCGTTGATATTCCGGTTCAACAATCCGGACGCCCTGCTGGTGCTGCTCTTGGTCGCGGCCGCGTACTGCGTGCAGCGTGCGTGTGAAAAGGACTGCGGCCGTTGGTGGTTGATCGCCGCGGGCATTCTCGTCGGTTTCGGGTTTCTGGCCAAGATGTTGCAGGCGTTCTTGGTGTTGCCCGGTTTCGCCGCGGCGTACCTGGTTGCAGGTGAATGCCGGATGCGGCGCCGGGTCGTCGACCTGCTTGCGGCCACCGCGGCACTCGTGGTGTCCGGCGGCTGGTATCTGTTACTTGTTGAGCTGTGGCCTGCGGATGCGCGGCCCTACATCGGCGGTTCGCAGCACGACAGCATCGTCGAATTGGCGTTGGGATACAACGGTTTGGGCCGCCTGACCGGTGACGAGCCGGGCGGGTTGGGCAACCTCAACTTCGACGTCGGCTGGGGTCGGCTGTTCGGCAGCGGAATGGGTCTGGACGTCGCGTGGTTGCTGCCGGCCGCGGTGATCTGCCTCGGAGCGGGGTTCGTCATCACCAGGCGCGCGCCGCGGACGGATCTCACGCGGGCGGCGTTGATCCTGTGGGGCGCCTGGCTGGCCGTCACCGCGGTGGTGTTCAGCTTCGCCAACGGCATCGTGCATCCCTATTACGCGGTCGCGCTTGCGCCGGCGATCGGCGCTTCGATTGGCATCGGGGCAACGCTGTTGTGGCGCAAACGCTCCGACATCCGTGCTGCGACCGCCTTGTCCGGCATGGTCCTGGTCACCGCCATCCTCGCAGCGGTCCTGCTGTCCCGGGACAGCGAGTGGATGCCGTGGCTGCGGGCGACGGTCGCCGTCGGGGGCGTGGGAGCGGCCGCGCTACTGCTGGTCGCCGGGCGCTTGTCCCGGCCTGTCGCCCGTTCGGTGGCGGCCCTGGCCGTCGCGGCGTGTCTGGCGGCGCCTGCCGTGTATTCGGTCGCGACGGCGGCCGCAGGGCACAGCGGCGCGATCCCGTCGGTCGGCCCAGCGCGGCATGGCTTCGGGGGCTTCACCGGGCCCGGCGGGCTGCTTGACTCGCCGGCCCCCGGGCCCGCGCTGGCGGCAACGCTGTCCGCCGATGCACACGATTACACATGGGTCGCGGCCGTGGTCGGCTCGAACAATGCCGCAGGCTACCAATTGGCCAGTGGCGCACCGATTATGGCGGTCGGTGGCTTCAACGGCACCGATCCGTCGCCGACGCTCGAGGAGTTCCAGCGCTACATCGCCGACCGGCAGATCCACTACTTCATCCGCGGCAAGATGATGATCGGGCACTGGGGCGGAGCCACGACCGGCAGCCGCGAGCCCACCGATATCGCTGAGTGGGTCGAAACGCACTACACCGCGCAGACCGTCGACCGCGTGATCATCTACGACTTAACGCAGCCGCCGAGGAACTCATAGCTGAGGCATAGCTTCAGCCAACGGGGCACACACGCTGCTGCTCAACCATGGAAGTCATGACAGACATCGCCCTCGAACCCGTCGCCGCCGTGGATCACCGAATCCACTTCGAATCGCGGCCGAACGCCGCCCTTGCAGCCCGTGCCGCCGGCGTGCCGGTGCTCGACGTTGTGGTCCCGGTGTACAACGAGCAGGCTGCCCTCGCCGATTCGATCCACCGGCTGCATCGGCACCTTCGGGAGAATTTCCCCTTTCCGGCGCGGATCACGATCGCCGACAACGCCAGCGTCGACGACACACCCCGGATCGCCGCCGAACTCGCTACCGAGTTGACCGACGTTCGCGTCGTACGGCTGGACCAGAAGGGTCGCGGGCGTGCGCTGCATGCGGTGTGGTCCACCTCGGATGCACCGGTCCTGGCGTACATGGACGTCGACCTGTCCACCGATCTCGCTGCGCTCGCGCCGTTGGTCGCGCCGCTCATCTCCGGCCACTCGGACCTGGCGATCGGCACCCGGCTGGGCCGCGGCGCGCGGGTCGTGCGCGGCCCCAAGCGTGAGATCATCTCCCGCTGCTACAACCTGATCCTGAAATCGACACTGGCCGCGCGCTTCTCCGACGCGCAGTGCGGATTCAAGGCCATCCGCGCCGATGTCGCCGAGCGCCTGCTGCCGCATGTCGCCGACACCGGATGGTTCTTCGACACCGAGCTGCTTGTGCTCGCGGAGCGCAGCGGCCTGCGTATCCACGAGGTCCCCGTGGACTGGGTGGACGACCCGGACAGCCGCGTGGACATCGTCGCGACCGCGACCGCCGACCTAAAGGGCATCGGACGGATGTTGCGTGGCTTCGCCGACGGCTCGATCCCCGTGAACACCATTGCCGCGCAGCTCGGTTCGTCGCGGCTGTCGGCCGCGCCGGGATCCCTGTTCCGCCAGGCGATCCGATTCGGCGCCATCGGCGTCGCGTCGACCGCGGCCTACCTGCTGCTGTTCATGCTGATGCAGGGGTGGGCGGGCGCGCAGGCGGCGAACCTGATCGCGTTGCTGCTGACCGCGATCGGCAACACCGCGGCCAACCGGCGCTTCACGTTCGGGGTCGGCGGCCGCGACAATGCAGGCCGCCATCACGTCGAGGGACTGATCGTCTTCGGGATCGCACTGGCGATCACTAGCGGCTCGCTCAGTGTCCTGCACGCCGTGGTCCCCGCGCCGCACCACTTGGTCGAACTCGCGGTCTTGGTGCTGGCCAACCTGGCCGCCACCGCTGTGCGCTTCGTGCTGTTGCGCGGCTGGGTGTTTCACCCCGGCAGATCCCACTGACCTCACTTCAACACAAAGGAATCGATTGATGACGATCACCGCAGACATGCCACCGCAGACGGAGGCGGACAAGCCTCCCCGCCGCGACGGCATGCTCGCGCGTCTCGTTCTCGGCGACGGCTCCCAGCCGCGGTGGGTCCGCCCCGCCTTGCTGGTGCTGCTCGTGGCCACCGGCCTGCTGTATCTGTGGGCGCTTGGCTCGTCGGGTTGGGCCAACAACTACTACGCGGCTGCGGCGCAGGCGGGCACACAGGACCTCAAGGCCTGGCTGTTCGGCTCGCTCGACCCCGGCAACGCCATCACGGTCGACAAGCCGCCGGCGGCGATGTGGGTGATCGGTCTGTCCGGCAGGCTGTTCGGCTTCAGCGCGTTCACCATGCTGCTACCGCAGGCGTTGATGGGTGTTGCCTCAGTCGCACTGCTGTATTCGACGGTCCGCCGGTGGAGTGGTCCGGTCGCCGGCCTGATCGCAGGCGCGGTGCTGGCGCTGACGCCGGTGGCGGCCTTGATGTTCCGGTTCAACAACCCCGACGCGTTGATGGTGCTGCTGCTCATCGCGGCCGCGTACTGCATGGTGCGCGCGACCGAGACGGCGAGCACGCGCTGGATCGCGTTGGCAGGCTGCGCGGTCGGTTTTGCGTTCCTGACGAAGATGCTGCAGGCGTTCCTGGTTGTGCCGGGCTTGGCGCTCGTGTTCCTGGTCGCGGCGCCGGTCGGGCTGTGGCAGCGCATCGGGAAGTTGCTCGTCGGGGCGGCCACGATGATCGTGTCGGCGGGCTGGTACGTCGCACTGGTCAGCCTGTGGCCAGCCGATTCTCGGCCCTACATCGCGGGTTCGACCGACAACAACTTGCTCCAATTGGCTTTGGGGTACAACGGGATTGAGCGCATCACCGGCAATGAGGGCGGTCCGGGTGGAGGGCCCGGCGGGCACGGCGGCATGAACGTGTTCTTCGGTGGCAGTGCCGGGATCGGCAGGCTCTTCGGTCCGTCGATGGGTGTCGAGGCGTCGTGGCTGCTGCCCGCCGCTTTGATCGGCTTGCTCGCGGGCCTGTGGTTCACCCGGCGTACCGCACGCACCGCACCCGTCCGTGCTGGCTTGCTGCTCTGGGGCGGGTGGCTGCTGGTGACCGGCGCCGTGCTCAGCTTCATGGGCGGTACCGTCCACCCCTACTACACCGTCGAGCTTGCGCCCGCGATCGCTGCCGTCGCTGGCATTTCGGTGTCGGAGCTTTGGCGCGGCAAGGAACACCTGGTGCCGCGGATCGTGCTCGCGGTCATGGCTGCGGCCACCGGCGTGTGGGCGTTCATTCTGCTGGATCGCACGCCGGATTGGTTGCCGCCGCTGCGCTGGATCGTCCTGGCCGGATCGGTGATCGTCGCGGCCATGCTTGCCGTGGGCGCTCACCGGCTGGGCCGTGCCGTGGTCGTATTGGTAGCCGCCGCAGCGCTTTTCGGCCTGGCCGCGCCTACCGCGTTCTCGATCTACAACGTGGCTCATTCGCACAGCGGGCCGGGCACGATGTCCGGGCCAAGCCGTGACTCCGGCTTCGGCGGACCTGGTGGACGCGGTCCGGGTGGGGCCGAAGCGGACAACGCCGCGCTCGCCCAGCTCGTCGAGGGCGCCGACAGCCGTTGGGCGGCAGCCAGTGTCGGGTCATTCGCGGTGAGCGGACTCGAGCTCAAGACGGGCGCATCGATCATGGCGATCGGCGGATTCAGCGGTTCGGACAACTCCCCGACGCTCGCGCAGTTCCAGGCCTATGTCGCCGACCACCAGGTGCGCTACTTCATCGGCAGCGACCGCGGAGGTCGGCCTCACAGCAAGTCGGGACCTGGGCAAGAGATCACGGCATGGGTGCAGCAGAACTTCACCCCGATCGACGTCGGCGGCACGACGGTCTACGACCTCAGCCAACCCCGTTGATACCCGACGGCCGCCCTGCTTACCCCCGGGCAGGGCGGCCGTCGCCATCTATTCGCGGTGATTTTCACTAGTGGCATCGGGCCGCCCTGTTGCTATGGTCGCGATAAGGCGATGCAGGAGGTCCCAATGTCCGTG
>JAVRPG010000813.1:0-5720 GCA_032162325.1 Mycobacterium sp.
GCTCCTGCCCGCCGTACCTAAGCTGACCACCATGGCAGAACCCTTGATAGCGCCGTCGATTCTGGCTGCCGACTTCGCCAGGCTGGCCGATGAGATCGCAGCCGTCGCCGGCTCCGACTGGTTGCACGTCGACGTGATGGACAACCACTTCGTGCCCAACCTGACCATCGGGCTGCCCGTTGTCGAGGCCTTGCTCAAGAGAACCGACATCCCGATGGACTGCCATCTGATGATCGACAATCCCGACCGCTGGGCACCGCCGTACGCCGAGGCGGGCGCGTACAACGTCACCTTCCACGCCGAAGCCACCGACAACCCCGTGGGTGTGGCGCGAGCCATCCGGGCCGCGGGTGCAAAAGCGGGGCTGTCCGTCAAGCCCGGCACGCCGCTCGAGCCCTACCTGGAGATCCTGCGCGACTTCGACACGCTGCTGATCATGTCGGTGGAGCCGGGCTTCGGCGGGCAAAAGTTCATCCCGGAAGTGCTGGCGAAGGTCGCCACCGCGCGACGGCTGGTCGACGCCGGTGAACTGACCATCGTGGTCGAAATCGACGGCGGTATCAACGAAGACACGATCGAGGCCGCGGCCGAAGCGGGGGTGGACTGCTTCGTTGCGGGTTCGGCCGTCTACGGCGCCGAGGATCCCGCCGCCGCGGTGGAATCGCTGCGGCGGCAGGCCGCCTCGGCGGCCAAGCACCTTCGGCTATGAATCTCGACGCCGCGATGCGGTTGGCCGTCGAGCAGGCCGATCGGGTCAAGGGCAGCACGTACCCCAATCCGCCTGTGGGTGCAGTCATTTTGGACAGCGACGGCGAGATCGCGGGCGTCGGCGCAACCGACCCGCCCGGTGGCCCGCACGCTGAGGTGGTGGCGCTGCGCAGGGCGGGGGAGCGCGCTGTCGGCGGCACCGCGGTCGTGACGCTGGAGCCGTGCAACCATTACGGCAGGACCCCGCCGTGCGTGGACGCCCTTGTCGCGTCCAGGGTTTCGCGCGTGGCCTACGCTGTTGCGGACCCCAACCCGCAAGCCGCAGGCGGGGCGTCCCGGCTGGCCGAATCCGGCGTCAAGGTCGAGGCCGGGGTGTCGGCCGACGCCGTCGCGGGTGGTCCGCTACGGGAATGGCTGCACAAGCAGCGCACCGGGTTGCCGCATGTCACATGGAAATTCGCCACCAGCGTCGACGGCCGAAGCGCCGCCGCTGACGGCAGCAGCCAATGGATCACGAGCGAGGCCGCACGGGCCGATGTGCATCGCAGGCGCGCCGCCGCGGACGCGATCGTCGTCGGCACCGGAACGGTGTTCGTCGACGACCCGGTGCTGACGGCCCGCTTGCCCGACGGCACCCTGGCCGAGCGACAGCCCTTGCGCGTCGTCGTTGGCGAGCGCGAAATATCCTCTGAGGCAAGAGTTCTCAATGACGAATCGCGCACGATGGTGATCCGCACCCGTGATCCGCGAGAGGTTCTCAAGGCCTTGTCGGATCGCACTGACGTGCTGCTGGAGGGCGGACCGACGCTCGCCGGTGCGTTTCTGCGGGCCGGGGCGATCGACCGGATCGTGGCCTACGTTGCGCCGATCCTGTTGGGCGGCCCCATCGCCGCCGTCGATGACGTCGGAGTGCTGTCGATAGCGCACGCTCAGCGCTGGCGGTTCGACGGCATTGAACCGATTGGACCCGACTTGCTGCTCAGTCTTGTGCCGGCGTAGCTATCTCAGGTGGCGTCAGCGCGCCGACCTGATAGAGCACGTCGAGCTCGTCGCGGACACCCCAGTGTTCGCACAGCCGGCCGTCGCGCGACCGGAAGAAGTGAGCGGTCTTCATCGCGAAGGGCTTGCCCGTCGGCTCGATGCCCTGAGGCGCCACCGCGTTGACGCCATGTGCGGTGGCGCGGATCGCCACCATGTCGCCGTCGAATATGACGTTGTGGACTTCGTAGCGGATCTGCAGCACGGTGGTGACGAACGTCAAGATCGGGATGTAGCCGTCCGGGCCGGGTGGCATCGGCGCGGGAAACCCGTGGTCGACGAAGTCGTCGCTGACCAGATCGCGGATCTTTTCCAGCTGACCCGTGTTCATGGCGTCGAACACTTCGGCAGCAAGCGCCTGTGTTGAGATATTCACACCCCCCTCGACGGAGGAGGCGTCCACAGGGTTCACTCAGCCTCTTCGTCGATTGCAAGCGGGCGGTGTTCGATGAGGTCGCGCACCCCGCCGAGGCCGAGCCGCTCCCGGAACGCCCGCACGGTGTAGCCGACCACCGTCGCGTCGGTGCGCGCCCGCACTGTGGCCGAACGTGGCAGGTGAAACACCGGGCCGATTTCGCCGAAGTAGTCACCGGTGGTGGCGAGCTTCATCAACTCCTCACCGCCGCTGGCCAATTCGCGGACGATCTCGAGTTCGCCGTCGGAGACGACGTAGATCAGCTCGCCCATCGTGCCCTGCTCGAAAAGCACCTCACCGCTTTCCAACCCGATTGTTTCGGGGGGCCGGTCGGTCGATGCGAAGTCCGGCACCAGCTCGACGACGCGATCGGCCAACGGCAGGATCCGGCTGTCGTGGGTGGCGACGACCACCATCCGGTCACCGGTGGCGAGCTCGCGGATCAGCTTCAGTATCTCTTCGACCTGGATGAAGTCCAGGTGCGCGGTGGGCTCGTCGGCCAATATGAGCGGCGGATCGAGTGCGACCGCCCGCGCGACCGCCACCCGCTGCTGCTGCCCACCGCTCAGATCGCCTGGCCGGTGGGTCATCCGTTCTTCCAAACCGACCCGTGCCAGTAGTTGTCCCGCCTTCTTGTGCGCCGCGCGGCGCGACATCCCCGCCGCGAACAGCGGCACCATCACGTTCTCGAGGGCCGTGAGGCTCGGCACGAGATTGAACGCCTGAAACACGATGCCCACCGTTTCGCGACGGTATGTCGAGAGCTCGCGGGCGTTGAGCGACGCGACGTCGACATCGCCGAACTTGATCGCGCCGGAACTGGGTCGCAGGATCCCTCCGAGACAGGACAGCAGCGTCGTCTTCCCACAGCCGCTGGGGCCCATCAGGATGACCAGTGAACCGGCGGCCACGTCAAGGTCGAAGCCGTCGATCGGGCGGACGGTATCTGCTCCGCTGGCGTACTCGACCACCAGGTTCTGAATGCTGAGATCGCCCACGCTCATGGACCCCCGAACGCGATGGCGGGGTCGACGGACACCGCGCGCTTTAATCCTGTGGCGCTGGCGATCAAGCCGATCACGACGGCGATCACGGGCAATGCCACGAAAGCCGCCGCCGGGACGATGACCTTCATCGGGAACAGCGGTCCGAGGGCCATCGACAGTACGGCTCCGACGAGTGCGGCAAGCAGCGCCATCACCACCGCCTGCATCGCCAGGCCGGCGGCGATGTTGCGGGTGGGAACGCCAATCGCTTTGAACACCGCGAAGTCTCGCAGGCGTTCGAGCGCGGAGAGATAGATCACCGATCCGACGACCAGCGCCGCGACGATCCAGAGCATGATCGCCACGATCGTGATCGAGTTCACCGCGACCTTCAGCGGGCGAAGCAGATCGGCGATTGCGCCTTCGCGGTCGATGGCGTGATAGCCGGCCGGTATCTGAGCGAGGGTGCCGCGAATACCGATCGATGCGACCAGCGGTTCGCCGGCGTACACGAGTCGCTGTGCGCCCGACGTTGTGAGGAAGACGTTGGGCAGGTTCGCGAGCGCCGTCGAGTTCTCCACGATGCCGACGATGCGCAGTGTGCGCGAAGCGATCTCGACATCGTCGCCGATTTGACGGCCGAGCGTGCTCGACACCGCGACCTCGTCGGGAGTCGACGGTGCCCGCCCCTCCGACACAGGGGGCATGCCTGGACCTTGTTCGGGGGCGCCGAAAATGTCGACGTTTCGCGTCGTATCACCGAGGGTGGCCGTACCACCGGCGTACACCAGGGGAGCCGCCGCCGTCACGCCTGGCGTCGCGGCGACGCGTTGGAGCTCCACCGGCGCGTACGGCGTCGCCCCGACGAACGGGCCGGATGCGCCCTCCTTGACCACGAACAGGTCGACACCCAACGAGTCGACGGTTTGTTCGGCCTCCACCGTGAACCCGTTCGCGAGCCCGGTGAGGACGAGCGTCATCGCGAAGATGATGGCGGTGGAGAGGATCGCGATGACGAAGCGCCGTTTGCGCCACTGCATGTCGCGCAGCGCGGCGATCAGCATGTCCGCGAGATTACAGACGCCTTGACATTCGCGGGCGAAGTTCGGGTATGACGTGTCCCCGCCGAACGCGACGGCCAGATCGCCAGTGGGCAATCTTCTTGCCGTTCAGTGTCGTTGCGATGAATTTTCTCCCCTTGAGGTGTTGCCTATCGCACGCATACTCCGGCGCGGCTAGCAACCAGTTGGGGCCATCACGCCGGTACACTCGCACCAGAGCGCTTTCACCGACGAGTTGCGCGCCTGGTGAGCACTAACAAAGGACAACGAGCGTGACTGCATTGCAGGACTGGCTCAGTATTCGACCCGTAGATTCCAAAGGCCTCAAGGCGTTCATCTGCGACGCGTTGCGCCTGACCGCCGAAGGGCCGGCAAAGGCCGAAGAGCCCACGCTGATCCGGCGGGGGGTCGAGCGCTGCTGATCGCTGGCGCCTCGGTCCCCAAGATTCCACACTGAAACCTCAGCGACGCGCGTCGGCGTGTCCTCGCGGCGGTGTCAGTGTCGCGGACGAGAAAGACGGCCCGTCGCCTAGTGTGGCCGGTGGCGGCCCGGCGGCGGTCGGTTGGAGATCGCCTGCGTCGGTGCGTCGAATGCCTGAGTCTGCGTGTCGATCAGCGTGTCGTCCGCGTCGATCGCGGGCTCGTCAGCGTGCTCGTGCCGGCCGCTGATCAGCAGGCCGAGCAGGGCGCCGACCACGCAGACGATCGCGGTGATGCCGAAGATTTCGCCGTACTGCATGACATAGGCCATCCGGACGCGGGCTCCTTGGGCGGCCAGTCGTTCGATCAGGTTGTTCCCGCCGGCGCTGGGCAGGCCGGCCAGGATCTGGTTGAACCGGTACAGGCCCCAGGCGGACAGCGCGGCGATGCCGATGAGCATGCCGATCATCCGGGCCACCACAACGGCCGCGGAGGCGATGCCGTGCTGCGCGGCCGGGACCACCCGCAATGTCGCCGACGTCAGCGGCCCGATCACCAGGCCGAGGCCGAGGCCCGCGATCGCGAGGTCGGTGTCCAGCGTCGGCAGGCTGAACAGGCCCAGGTCGTGGTGGGCCGCCAGCACGTCGACGGGCCACTTGGAGATCAGCCAGTAGCCACCCGCGGCGATCAGCAGCCCGGTGAACGCCACGATCCGATCGCCGATCTTGGTCGCGATCCAGCCGCCAAGCAGGGCGCCGATCGGCAGCGCGATCAGAAACCGCAGCAGCAGACCGGCGGCTGCGTTCTTATCGAGACCGAGCACCCCCTGACCGAACAGCTCGACATTGACCAACGTCACCATCAGCGCCGCTCCGGCCGTCAGCGAGGCGCCCAGCGCCGCCAGGAACGGCCGGAAATGCACGCCCGCGGGCTCGATTAGCCGGGTGCGAGAGAACCGCTCCCACACAAAGAACGCGATGGCGGTGACCAGCGCGCCCACCAGCAAGGGCGGGCCATAGCTCGGCAACACCTGCTTGCCGTCCGGCGCCGGGTTGTACAGGCCCCAGGTGGCCAGGCCCAGCGTGATCGCGA
>JAVRPG010000814.1:0-3072 GCA_032162325.1 Mycobacterium sp.
TCGCTGAAGTCATGGGAATCTCCTGCTGTCGCGTTGCACGTGATGCGCGGCTAGTTTGCGGCGGCTTTCATAACAGGTTATCGCGAGCTGTATACCCATAAAAAGTCGAGGGTGTATTGGCTAACTCACAGGAACGATTCAGAAGACGTTATCTGCGGTATTTGCCGACGGGGTTTCGTCGATATCATCGTTGCCGGCATCGGCAGGCACCGATGTTTCTGGCGGGGCACCGGCGGCCTCGGGCGGGGTGGCGGCGTCCGTCGTGGCCTGTGCAGGTTCGCCGAGCTCCGCCCGGACCGCGCCGAGCGCGGCCTGCAGGGTCGGCATCTCCCGTCCCCGCAGCGCCGCGGCCCGCGCCCCGACGACGGCGTGCTCGCGCAGCTCGGTGTCGATGACGCTGACCTGCTCGGCGACCCGTGCGCTTTCCACCTCGTCCTGCTCGCCCAGGGCGGCGGTCAGCGACGACTCGGCTGCCAGCACACGAGTCGCGACCAGCTGCTCGACCGCGGACTGCAGCCGTGCGGTCGCCTCGCCCGCCCAACGGTCGAGCAACGCGCGGTCGCGCAGCAGCCCACGAGTTCCCACCACCCAGACGGTGAGCCCAAGCCCGATCGCTGCGCACGCGACGGCTCCGGCCACGGTGAGCCCGGGCGCCAGGTCGGCCAACAGCCGACTGAGCGTCAACGCCACCCCCAACCCGAAGCCCGCGCCCACCAGCATCATCAGCCGGGTCTCCAGCCGTCGCGACTTCAGCTGTGGGGCTGGGAGGTCGATCGTCGGGAGTGCGGCCGATGCCGATGAGTCGAACGCCAGTCCCAGGCTCTGCGCGACGTCGGCCAAATGCGCGGTAGTGCCGTTGTCCACCTCGGCAACCACCTCGTTGATACGAACACCGGCGTAGCGCTCGAACTCCGGCAGTTTGCGCCGGGTCAGACTTGTGGCATCCTCCTGCAGCTCGGAGCGCACCGAGGCACAGCGATTGCGGGCGAAGTAAGACAGTTGGACCCGAGCCTGCTGGGTCTGGCTACGCAGCGCAATCGTGCGCTCGGACTTGGTCAGCCGTCGCTGCCGCAGGATAGTGCTGCGCTGCTCGCGTAACGTCTCGATCCGCGCTCGCCGGCCCGCGCCGTTGGCGTCGCGGTCGTATCGGTCGGCGACGGTCTGTAACCGGGATTCCCATGCCCGCAACCTGTTTCGTCGCGGGAGGTCCGTGTCGAGAAGCTGTTCGGATAACGCGGCGACGAGGTCGTCGACGCGTGGCTCGCCGCGCTCGGGCAGGGCGGCGACTCCTACCCAGGGCACGTCGCGGTAGCGCGGTGCGTGCGCCGTAAGCACCTCGCGGTTGGTGGCTAGGACATCGTCCCAGTTGCGATGCACGTCGATCTTCGACAGCACACCGATCACCGCGTCGGTCGCGGCAACCGCCGCGTCAAGCAGAGTGCAGTCGGATTCGGTCAACGCGGCGGCCGCCGAGACGACGAACATCACCGCCCTCGGCGCCTCACCGGCCGCCAAATCGGTCGCCTCGATGAACCTGTGCTCGGGTAGCCGTTCGCTCAGCGCGGCGACGACGCCACTGACCCCGGCCAGCCACGGCCCGGTCACCAGGACCACGTCGAGGCGATTGATGATGGGCGCGCCCAGCCGCGGCCCGATCGCCGCCACCATTGCGTCCACGTCGGCAACCGAGTTGTCGTCTGGCTGGTCGGTCACGCCGATCCCCCGACCTTCGACCACAGCCGCAGCGAACCCCTGACGATGTCCGAGCCACAGGCGCGGTGCATGCCCGCGACCGGCCCACGCCGGTAGCGCTGCCAGTCCACCGCGCGGCGCAGATGCGCCCCAGCACTGTCACAGCGATCGACTTTCAGGCCGACCGCCTCGACGGCGTCCATCGCGGCCAGCATCCGGGCGACCACCGTGTCGTCGCGAGACAGGAAGTCGCCAACTCGCCGGTCGGTGACGGCCAGCGTCTCCAGTTCGGCGACGGCGTCCAGCACGCGCTGATAGTGCACCTGCGCGCCGAGCACCCCGATCTTGTCGACGACATCATCGATACAGCTGAGACGCCGCAACAGGGTGTCGGTCTCGGCGCGGGTCGCCCCGCGCCGGATCGCGGCCACCGCCTGCGTGACGCCGAACACGTCGAGGGTGTCCAAAAGCCGGCGCCGCAGCTGCGTCGTCACCGGATGCTGGGTGGCCAGCATCTGCAACGCAGCCCACAGCGTGTCGTCCACCAGGTCGTCGAGCGCGGCGACCGCGAGAACCCCGGCCAACGGCTCGATGGGCACTCCGGTGCGGGTAGACAGCCGTGCGCTCCAGTCTCTCGCCGCGGTGGTCGGCCCGTGGGGATGGCAGCCGGATTGGGTGGTCGCGATCAGATCCGCCTTGTTCAGCACGGCCAACACCGGCCGACCGGTCGCTGCGATCGCGTCGCAATCCTCGGGTTTGACCACTTCGGCGACGACGTAGACGTCCACGTCGGCCTCCAATGACGTCGTCACCGTGATGGTTCCGGGCAGCTCCCCGGCACGCGCCAGCGCGTGCGCGACGGTGCTGCGGCCTACGCCGCGGCGTCCGGATACGGCCACCCGTAGCGGGATGGCAAGCCGCTTGGCGATCGCGGCGCAGCGCGGGTCGGCGACCTCGGCCGAAAATCGCTCCAGCTCGTCGACGAAAATCGGATGCCCCTATCCGCTCATGTTCGCCTTTAGGTGCCGCTACTGCCCCGGCACAGCCCCATTGTCGCCGAGCCGCTGCCGATTGCGGCGTAGCACCACCGGGATTGTCGGTCGAATGGTGACATCTGCGCCGCCTAGAAGCGAGTCACCCCATACCAGCCGAAGGCAACTGTTGGGTATCAATCTGCCCCGCGGGCGGCGACATCATGGGTTCATAGGCAACGATGAACGGATGCGCGCGCAGCCAGGGGTGGAAGCGGCCACACCGCCGACACCTTCCCACAACGTGCCTGCGGAGCGCAGTTCCGGCGGCTACCGCCGGAACACGAGTTTCCGCTCGCGGCGTTCTGCGTTGTCGCCCGCCCAGCAGGGGACCTGGGAGCGGCTGTGG
>JAVRPG010000815.1:0-11161 GCA_032162325.1 Mycobacterium sp.
ACGTGAGTTCGGAGCCCACCACGAGTTTGTGCTCAACCCAGCCGACGGTGTCCGGAAGCTTGGGGGCGCGATGGGTGAACCTGTTCGCCACGCGCAACACGACGATGCACAGGATCACAACACCGACCGTCATGTGGATGCCGACCAGCGCCGAATACGACCCAAGCCAGGTCACCATGACAAACCCGATGAACAACATGGAAAAGATCAGAATCGCGACGAGCCAGTGCAGGATTCGGGTCCGCAGCGGATAGCGCCTGATGGGGTCGGTCACGGCGTCACCTTGTCCACCTGTACCGCCGGCGGCGATTTCGGTTCGCCGGTGCGAGCGCGATAGGACGCGGCATAGATCGTCGACCGCGCGTTCAGCAGCGGATCATCGGACGGTTCGATGCCGTCGGGCAGCACCAGTGGGTCGAAATTGATGTCGCGGGCGTTGCCTGCCTCGTCGGGCTCGATGCCTGTCAACGTCAGCACTCCGGCGTCGACGGTGCGACGGTCGCTCGGCCATGGCAGCGTGGCGTCCGTCGTCGAATCGCCGGGAGCACCGACCGTGAGGATCAGCCGCCACTGCAGTGGGCCGCTGCGGATCTGGCGGATCAGCGCGTCGAACAGAGTGTTGCTCCCGCCGGACTGCGGCGCCAACGCCTGCTGTTGCGGAACGAACGAATAGCGCACCGGCGTGCGCACACCGTCGTCGTTGACGAAGAAGAACGTGATCAGACCGCTGAAGGTGCTGTCGGCGAACCCGCGAGTGGGTTTGTGCTGTTTGATGACCGCCATCGCGGCGGCCGACTCGGGATGGGCTGCGAGGAAAGCGGCCATCGCCGCAGGGTCCGGCTGTCCAGTCGCAGGCACAACCTTCTGTGCAAACAGCCGGTCGTAGAACCCTTGCGCCGAATTGTCAGGAAAGACGGGAAGATTCAGCAAGGCGCTGCGCCATTGTGTGCCGTCGGGAAATGCGAAGGCCAGCCCGAGGCCGCGCGCCGTCGCCGGTGCGTCAGCGACGTTCGGATTCCCGCCGGCCAGCGAGAAGCGCCCGGTCACCGGAGTCTGCCCGGGCCGGAAGACCGCCGCCCGGGATAGTTCGCTGCCGTTTCCGTTGCTGTCGAAATGCCCGGTGACGACGACGCCCTTCGCGTGATTTTTGCGGAATCCGGGATGTGCTCCGAATACGGAGCGGAAGGCATTGAGGAACGTCTCGCGGGTCAACGTGTTGTTCGGGCCGATCCACTTGTTGGCATAGGCGACGGCGCCGAGATCGACGGCAAGAAAGGCCGTCACCGCGCCGATGCCGAGCAGAACGGACCGCCGATTCAACTCCACGCCTACAAGACGTGCCACAGACCAGAATTATTCACCACTGTGTGCTACGTCACTCACCCGGTGCGTCGACGGCAGGCCACGCCGCGTGCCGGCTACGTTTGCGCGGGAAGCACGTGGTCTGCCACCTTGTCGGTGCTGAGGCACAACGAGCACACGTGCGCATCGTGGGTCTCGCACTTCATCATGTCCGGCCGTTCGTAGTCGTGATGGCAGACGTGACATTTCAAGTGCTCGCCCGACGGGTTGCCGAACTCGTCGTACATGGGCAGATCGATGCCGTCGTCCGTGCGACGCAGGTAGTACTTGCCTTTCGTCGCGATCGCGAGGATGGGCGGCAACACCAGCGCCAGACCGATCGCCACCAGAGGTGAGTACGGCCGGATGGCTTCGCCAAGCCCACCGAAGAACGCCAAGACCGACACGCCGGCCGCGATCAACATCGAGCCGAAGCCCACCGGGTTGATTGAGTACAGCATTCCGCGGCGGAACTCCGGCTGTTTGGGTGAAAGTTTCAGCAGGTACTTGTTGAACACGATGTCGGAGGCCACCACGACCACCCACGCCATACCGCAGTTGGCGTAGAAACCCAGGATCGTGTTGAGGAAGTCGAACATGTTGGCTTCCATCAGGATCAGCGCGATCAGCAGGTTGACGCCGAGGAACACCAGCCGGCCGGGATAGTGCTTGGTGACGCGGGTGAAGGAGTTGGTCCACGCCAGCGAACCGGAGTAGGCGTTGGTCACGTTGATCTTGATCTGGCTGATGACGACGAGGACCACGGCCAGTGTCATCGCCAGCCAGCCGGGCAAGAAGTTCTGGTAGATCTCCAGGAATTGGTGCACCGGTTGGTTGGCGATTCCCGCGCTATCCGCGACGTTGGCAATCAGGTATACCGCCAGGAACAGTCCGACAATCTGCTTGATGGCGCCGAAGAACACCCAGCCGGGTCCGGCCAGGATCAGCCCTGTCCACCAGCTGCGCTTGTTCTCCGGGGTCTGTGGTGGCATGAAGCGCAGATAGTCGTTCTGCTCGGCGATCTGGGCGATCAGCGAGAGGCACACACCGGCGGCCAGCAGCGTCGAACCGAGGTCGAAGCCGCCCTTACCGTTCTCACCCTGGTAGGCGAAGAACTGACTGACCGATTCGGGGTGGCTGATGACCAGGTACACAAACGGCGCCACCATCAGGATCAGCCACAGCGGAGTCGTCCAGACCTGCAGTGTCGAGAGCACTTTCATGCCGTAAATCACCAGCGGGAAGATGATCAGCGTCGACGCGGCGTAGCCCAGCCACAGCGGAATGTGCAGCCCGAGCTTGAGGCCCTGGGCCATGATCGAGCCCTCGAGCGCGAAGAAGATGAACGTGAACGTCGCGAAGATGACGTTGGTGACCACCGAGCCGTAGTAGCCGAATCCGCTACCGCGGGTGACAAGGTCGAGATCGATGTTGTAGCGCGCCGAGTAATAGGCCACCGGGAAGCCCGTCAGGAAGATGACGACCGCGAAGATCAAGATGCCCCAGAGCGCATTCGTGGTGCCGTAGGAGATACCGACATTGGCGCCGATCGCGAAGTCCGCGAGGTAGGCGATGCCCCCTAGCGCGGAAATGCCGACGACCCGGGTCGACCACTTCCGATAACTGCGCGGTGCAAAACGCAGCGTGTAGTCCTCCAAGGTTTCCTTGGTGGCGGTCATCGTGTCGAGGTCCGCCTCGACGACCTCGTTCAGCGGCCCCTTGCTGAGCTCTTGTGTCATGCAGCGAAATTAAGACCGACTTGTTTCGTAGCTATGACGGGCGTGTTCCTAGCAAAGCAAGTTTGTGAGTTCCCCCAATAGCTGGTCACGTCCCAGTTGTAACGATCGGGTAGCCTCCGGCGATGTGACGGACATGCGAACAGCGACAACCAGGGTCGGGGCCGCGTTGGCGGTGGCAGCTGCGTCAATCGCGATGGGCCAGGCCACGGCGAACGCCGAGCCGGGCGCTCACCAGGTGCGGTATACGCTCACTTCAGCAGGCCCCGCGGATTTCGACCTCTACTATCTGACGGCGCAACCTCCGAGCAAGGCGGCTTATGACGCCGACGCGTACTCGTTCCTGAAGAAGGAGCAGGTGAACCTGGCGCCGGGGGTGCCGTGGGTGTTCGAAACCACGATGGCGGACCCGCAATGGGCGGTCTTCACCGTGAGCAGCACCACGCACGGGGGGCAGGCCGCGCCGAATCCTCACTGCGACATCGCCGTCGACGGTCAGGTGGTTGTGCAGCAGGATGCTCCTTACAACCTGCAGTGCAAGCTTCCAGGCAGTCCGATCTAACTCAGCTAGCTCGGCCGCGGCCAGAAGCGCTTCGCTGATCGCGAATACCGTGCCCTCGATCGCCGCGGCGGCACGATCGCTCGGCCGCAGGATCGGATGGCGGTCGCTGCCGCTGGTGGCGATCACGTGCGGATCGGTGATGGGATTGATTAGTCAATCAGTTGTCTGTTCCGGTCGCTTGCGCAAACGGCCATGCTCGCTTCGGTGTGCGCGTAGCGTCGCAAAAGACGCACGAGCCGCGAGAGTTGGCAAAGGAGCAAAACATGACGGTAGACGAAGACAGGCTCAATGCCTTTGTGGGCAAAGCGATCGGTGATCTCGGGGCGGCGATGAGCGCGGTGCTGGTCCTGATCGGCGACGAACTGGGGCTGTATTCGGCCCTGGCCGAAGGCCGGTTGTCCGTCGAGGAGCTCGCGAAGCGCACCGGCACCAATGAGAGGTATGTGCGCGAATGGCTCGCCAATCAGGCCGCTGGCGGATACGTCGAGTACGACAGCGGAAGCGACGAGTACTACCTCAGCGAGGAACAGGCATTATGCCTGGCGAGTCCGAACGGACCGATGGATCTGCCAGGCGGTTACTCGATCGTGGAGGACCTCTTTCAGGTTAAGCAGCGGGCCGTGGAGAATTTCCGAAGCGGCGCAGGCATGGAATGGGGAGAGCACCATCCGTGCTTGTTCCGAGGTACCGAGCGGTTCTTCAGGGCCGGGTACAACGCGAGCCTGGTGTAGGACTGGCTGCCCGCACTCGACGGTGTCGTCGACAAGCTCAAAGCCGGAGGGCGCGTCGCAGATGTGGGGTGCGGGCACGGCGTGTCGACAATTCTGATGGCACAGACGTTTCCAGATTCGCAGTTCGTCGGCATCGACTATCACGACGCGTCGATCGAGACCGCGCGCGAGCATGCCGCGGAAGCGGGCCTCACCAACGCAAGCTTCGAGGTGGCCGACGCGACGTCGTACGAGGGCGGCGACTATGACCTGATCGCCTTCTTCGACTGCCTGCACGACATGGCCAATCCGGCCGGCGCGGCCCGTCATGCGAGGCAGGCGCTGAAACCCGATGGCCATTGCATGTTGGTCGAGCCGTTCGCGGGGGATAGCCTGTCGGACAATCTGAATCCCGTCGGCCGGGTGTTCTACGGGGCGTCCTCGCTCATCTGCGTACCCGTCTCACTCGCTCAGCATGGTCCGGCACTCGGGGCCCAGGCCGGTGAGGCCCGGCTCACCGATGTGATGGTGGAGGGCGGCGGCTTCAGTCGGTTCCTTCGCGCCACGGAGACTCCGTTCAACCTCGTGTTCGAGGCCCGGCCTTAAGTATCTGCTCCTTCAAACCCGGTCGTTCATAGCTGGTGACGCCATATCCTTGGTCGAATGACGGCGGCAAGATTGACGTGTGCCGCATGCGGGACCGACCTGCGCGAGAACGCGAAGTTCTGCGACGAATGTGGCGCGTGCGTCGCGGCTGCGCCCAAGCTGGCGGAGTACAAGCAAGTCACCGTGCTGTTCGCCGACGTCGTGCGTTCGATGGACATCGCGGCCGCTGTGGGGCCGGAGCGGCTGCGCGAAATCATGGCCGAGCTGTTCAACCGTTCGGCCGCCGTGGTGCAGCGCTACGGCGGCACGCTTGACAAGTTCACCGGCGACGGCATCATGGCCGTCTTCGGCGCGCCGATCGCGTTGGAGGACCATGCGCATCGTGCCTGCCTCGCTGCGTTGGACATTCAGCGTGAGGTGGCGAGCCAGGCAGTGGACATCGAGAGCCGTGACGGACTCACGCTCCAGTTGCGGATAGGTCTGAATTCGGGCGAAGTGATCGCAGGCGAGATCGGCTCTGGTTCATTGAGTTACACCACTATCGGTGAGCAGGTGGGGATGGCGCAGCGGATGGAGTCGGTCGCTCCGCCAGGCGGTGTGATGCTCAGCGAATCCACGGCGCGACTCGTCGAGAACAGCGTCGTGTTGGGTGAGCCGGAACGCCTCCACATCAAGGGCGCCGCCGAGCCGGTCGGTGCGCGCCGGCTCCTGGCTGTCACCGCTCGCCGAAATCGCATGGGGTCACGCGCGTCGCCGCTCGTTGGCCGTGATTGGGAATTCGCCGCGCTGACGGCAATGTTGGATCGCTCGATGAGCGGCAACGGCTGTGTGGCCGGGGTTGTCGGGTCACCAGGCATTGGCAAGAGCCGCATCGTCGCCGATATTTCCGACATCGCCGTACGCCGCGGCGCGCAGGTCTTCTCAACGTTCGGCGAGTCGCACGCCAACGAGATCGCTTTCCATGTCTCGACTCGACTGTTGCGCGCGGCGTTGGGAATAGAAGACCTCGACGACGCGGCGGCGCGCAAGCGGGTTCGCGCCCAGGTTCCTGGCGCCGACCCATCAGACATCGCGCTTCTCGACGATGCGCTCGGAATCCGCGACCCCGCGTACGAGATCCCGAACATCGCACCCGATGCCCGACGACGTAGGTTGACTGCGCTGGTGAACGCGGCCGTGCTGGCACGGTCTGAGCCTGCCGTGTACGTCATTGAGGACGCACACTGGATCGACCCCGTCAGCGAGGCGCTTCTCGCAGAGTTCTTAACGGTGATTCCCAGAACCCGTTCGTTGGTCCTGATTACGTACCGGCCCGAATACCCCGGGGCACTGAGTCGTGCGCCTGGCGCGCAGACGATAGCTCTCGCGCCGCTCGATGCCTCCAATAGCGCGGCGTTGACCGCCGCGCTGCTCGGCTCTGATGAGTCTGTCGCGTCGTTGACGGATCAGATAGCGGAGAAAGCCGCTGGGAACCCGTTTTTCGCCGAGGAGATCGTGCGTGACCTTGCCGACCGTGGCGTGATCACGGGCCTGCCCGGCTCCTATACGTGTAGGGGCGAGCCCATTCAGGTGAGCGTGCCTGCCACCTTGCAGGCCACCATCGCTGCACGCATCGACAGGCTCGACGGCGCGAGCAAGCGCACTCTCACCACGGCCGCAGTGATCGGATCGCGGTTCAGCGACGACCTGCTCATCGGTCTGGGCATCGAGCCGGCGATCGATGAACTTCTCGAGGCCGAGCTGATCGACCAGGTGACCTTCACCTCCGACAGCGAATACGCGTTCCGGCATCCGCTGATTCGCACTGTTGCCTACGAATCACAGCTGAAGTCCGATCGCGCGGAGGTGCACCGGCGCCTTGCCGCGGCGATCGAGCAGCGCGACCCACAATCAGCCGACACAAACGCGGCGCTGATCGCTGAGCATCTGGAGGCGGCAGGCGCCCTCCACGAGGCTTTCGACTGGCACATGCGTGCCGGCACGTGGCTGCGGGGATACCGCGACATCCGTGCGGCATGGATCAGTTGGCAACGAGCACGTTCGGTGGCCGACCGATTGCCCGCCGACGATCCCGGCCGCACCGCGATGCGCATCGCGCCACGCACGCGGCTGTGTGCAACCGCCTGGCGCGCTGGAGGAAGCGTTGCCGACACCGGATTCGATGAGCTGCGCGAGATGGCCGTCGGTGCCGACGACACGGTGTCACTCGCCTTTGGGATGGCAGGGCAAATAAATGCCCTCTCTGGCCACCAACACGATCGAGAAGCGTCACTATTGGTCGACGAACTCACCACACTGCTGGAGTCGATCGGCGACCCTGCGCTGACAACCGCGCTGCTGTGGACGGCGCTGACTCCGAAGGTTTTTGTGGGTGAGATATCCGAGTGTCTGCGGATTGCGCAGCACATCATCGACCTCGCCGATGGCGATCCGCACATGGGAGATCTCATCATCGAATCGCCGCTGACATTGGCCATGTTCGCGCGGGCGGCCGCTCTCGGGTGTTTGGGGCAACCCGGCTGGAAAAACGAGTTCGAGCACGCCGCGGCGATGTGCCGCGAGATCAACCCCGGCGGACGGGCCCCGATCGAGCTGACTTTCATGCATGGCATCGCCCGGGAAAATGGTCTGATCGCCGACCCGACAATCCTCGATGATGGTGAGGAGACGCTGAAACTTGCCGAACAGCGCGGCGACGATTACGTGCTGGCGGCTGCCCGGCTCCGTCGAGGTCTCGTCCTGATCAAGGATGACGAACCACAACACAGCGAGGGCATACGGCTGCTCTCAATGGCCCGTGACGCGGCATTGGAGAACAGGTTCCTCATGGCCAGCGTGCGGCTGGTCGACTTCGCACTGGCAGAGGACCATTCGCGTGCCGGCGACGTTGACGTTGCCATCGAGTTGCTACGAGCAAGCGTCGATGGTGAATTCACTAGCGGCGTGAAACCCTTTCGTGGACCAGCCGTCACTGCCTTTGTCGAAACCCTGCTGCAGCGTGGCGGCGACGCCGATGTGGGGGAGGCAGAGGCAGTGATCGAGCGGCTGGCGGCGGTTTCAACCGAACCGGGCTTTGTCCTCTACGAAATCTCGCTGTTGCACTTGCGGGCACTGGTCGCCAGAGCCCGCGGCGATGAGGTCACCTACCGCACGTTTCGTGATCGCTATCGCGCGATGGCGACGTCGCTTGGCTTCGAAGGACACATGGCGCTGGCGGAGGCTATGACGTAACCAGGCCTAGCCTGAAGCACGCACCGCCCGTACGAATGACGCGACTGCCGCGCCGATTTCGTCGGGGCTGTCCTCCTGGAGGAAATGCACACCGTGCACGGTCACTTCGGTCTGGTTCGGCCAGGTGCGCACGAAGTCGCGGGCGCGGCCCCGCATGATGGAACCAGGGTCGGCGTTGATGTAGAGCTTGGGCATATCACTCTGCGCCAGCCACTTCCCGTACTCCTCAACGATGGCGACGACGTCGGCCGGCTCGCCCTCGATCGGGATGTTGCGCGGCCACGACAGGGTCGGCCGACGATCCTCGCCGGGATTGCGGAACGGTTCGCGGTAGTGATCCATCTCCTCATCGGTAAGTTGGCGCTGGATGGAACCGGGCAGCACTCGCTCAACGAAGATGTTCTTATCGAGCACCATCGCTTCGCCCCCTGGCGAGCGGAAGCCTTGGAAGACGCGACGGCCCGGGTCGGGCCAATCGTCCCAATTGACAGGCATGGCAATGGCTTCCATGTACGCGATGCCCGCCACCCGGTCGCGGTGCGTGTTGGCCCAGTCGAAGCCAAGCGCCGAACCCCAGTCGTGCAATACGAGGATCACCCGATCACCGAGGTCGAGCGAGTCCCACACCGCAAACAGGTAGTCACGCTGTTCGGTGTAGTGGTAGCGGTCCGGTCCGGAGTCGTCAAGCTTGTCGGAGCCGCCCATGCCGATCAGATCGCATGCGACGAGCCGGCCCAGCCCTTCGAGATGTGGCATCACGTTGCGCCACAGGTACGACGATGTCGGGTTGCCGTGCTGGAAGACGATCGCATCACCTTGGCCCTCGTCGATGTAGGCCATCCGCTTGCCGTTGACCTCTTTGTACTGCAGCTGTCCGTACGGCTTGGCTCCCGGCATGGCTTCTCCTCAATCTGGTCGGTTGGCTGAGAGTTTGGCGGCGGCTTCCCGGGCCACTCGGAGGATTCGCGTCGAAAACTTCGGGTCGACGACCGCGCGGGACAGCGACATCCCGCCGACGCAGATGGCCATCAGCGCGATCGCGTCGTCAAGGCGACCATCGTCGCCATCACAGATCGCGGCCAAGGATCCCCGTAGCTCGCGCTCGTAGCTCGCCTTGAATTCGTCGGAGGCGTGCGCGGCGTCGGAACTCAACGTCGCGAATCCGCAACTGGTGGACAAGTCGTCGCGATGGGCCGTGGTCAGGTAGCGCTTGGCCAGGCCTGTCAGCCGCTCGCTCCACGACTCGCCGCGCATCGGCTTGATCCAGTGTCGGCGGCCGGTGGTGATCGCCCTGCCGAACGCCGCGCTGGCAAGGTCGTCCTTGCTCGAGAAGTGCGAGTAGAACGCGCCGTGTGTGAGCCCGGCGTCGCGCATCACCGACACGATCGCCGCGCCGTCAAGACCTTCCTTGCGAATCCGGCGCGCCGCGGCTTCCAGGATCTTGTCCAGTGATTCGCGCTTGCTGTCGGCACGCATGCCAGCGACCTTTCGCATGATGGGCATCATGCTAGTCGCATGACGTTCATCATGCGAGTGTCGCAGTTGCGTAATTACCTTGACATTTAATCGAACGTCAGTTCGAATGAAACCATGCGGTGGGAAGGCCAGGGCGTCAGCGTCGACGACGGCGCCCTGCCTGGCCTGCAGCGCATCGGCTTTGTCCGCAGCGTCCGCACCCCGCAGTTCGAGGGCATCACGTTTCACGAGGTGCTGTGCAAGTCGGCGCTGAACAAGGTGCCGGCTCCGTCGATGCTCCCGTTCAATTACACCGTCAACGGCTACCGCGGGTGCTCACACGCCTGTCGCTACTGCTTCGCCCGGCCCACGCACGAATACCTCGACCTGGACTGCGGCACCGACTTCGACACTCAGGTCGTGGTCAAGACCAACGTCGCCGATGTACTGCGTCGCGAACTGCGCAGGCCGTCGTGGCAGCGGGAGACCGTCGCGCTCGGCACCAACACCGATCCCTATCAACGGGCCGAGGGGCGCTACGCCCTGATGCCGGGGATCATCGCCGCACTGGCCGATTCCGGCACACCGTTTTCCATCCTCACCAAGGGCACATTGCTGCGCCGCGATCTCCCGCTGATCACCGAGGCCGCTCGCCGCGTCGACGTCAGCGTCGCGGTGTCGCTGGCGGTCGGCGATCCCGAACTGCACAAGGACGTCGAACCCGGGACGCCGTCACCCCAGGCCCGGCTCGCGCTGATCTCCGCCATCCGCGACGCCGGCCTTGGCTGTCACGTCATGGTCGCGCCGGTGCTGCCGCGATTGACCGACTCCGTCGAGCACCTCGATGCGCTACTGGCCGCGATCGCCGAGGCCGGCGCGACGGGTGTGACAGTGTTCGGCCTGCATCTGCGTGGCTCGACACGCGGGTGGTTCATGGGCTGGTTGGCGAAATCGCACCCGGAGCTGGTGGGGGAGTACCGCGGGTTATACAGGCGCGGCGCGTATCTACCGTTGGACTACCGAAACATGCTGCACGACAGAGTGAAACCGCTGGTTGCCAAACACGGTCTGGCGCCCGATCGTCGGTCCTTCCGCGCGGTCGACGCCCCGGCGCCCATGACCGCCGAGGTCCTGCAGCCAACGTTGTTCTAGAAAACGATGACGGCAGACGCCTGTGAGCTAGCGACGTCGCCCGAGGGATTAGCCGCTTGAGGATTCCCGATCGACAAATTGTTGGCGATGACGGAAGCAAAGTGGCAGGCTTGAGGGGCACCGGGTCGCCAGCGCAGATCCCCGTCCGAATGTGGACCAAAGGGCGCTCGCGTCTGGCGGAAAGATATTGTGCCGCAACGGCGATGGTAAACGCAGATACCTCGTCTCGAGCCGAGACCAAAGGGCGCAGCCATCGGCAGATTGACGCGAGGGATCCGGGGCGCGGCGGTCGGAGCTAAACGCCAGACCGCTGCTTTGTGCTGCCCGAAGGGCCACCGCTGCCGGGCGAAGTCCCGGCGGCGGCGTAG
>JAVRPG010000816.1:0-2812 GCA_032162325.1 Mycobacterium sp.
TCGGCGAACTGCTGTTGCCTGCCAACGAGCCAGGTTCGTCGATCATGCCGGGCAAGGTGAACCCGACCCAGTGTGAAGCGTTGGTGATGATCGCGATTCAGGTGATGGGCAACGACACTGCGGTCTCGGTGGCCGGGTCGCAGGGCAATTTCGAGCTCAACGCCATGCGCCCGGTGATCGTCAACAACTTCCTACATTCCGCGCGGATACTCGGCGACGGCTGCGAGAAGTTCCTCGAGTTCTCCGTCCGTGGAACGTCTCTGAACACGGCACGGATAGAGAAGTACGTCTCGGAAAGCCTCATGCTGGTGACCTCACTGAGTCCGGTGATCGGCTACCAGAACGCCGCGCACATCGCCGAAGACGCACTGGCGAAGGGGACGACGCTGCGCGACGCCGCGGTGGCCTCCGGCCACGTCACCGCCGAGCAGTTCGATTCCGTCGTCAACCCACTCGACATGGTCGGCGACGGCGCCGGCGGCGCTTGATGCTCACCGGCGATCAGCCCGGCGACCAGACCGCTTCGACCGATGGAACCGATGCGATCGACATCGTGATCGATGCCGCGGTCCTCCTGCACGTCAACGGTCAGTCGACGAGCATGACGCTGACTGCCGTCGACCGCTTGAACCGCGGCCTGAGCACGACCAGCACGCTGATCCCCACGTGGGCGTCGCTGCTCCTCGTCGGCCCCGACGCCGCGACCCGTGTCGCGGCCGTCTCGCCGACCGGTATCAGCATGCGACGAGTCGCGGTGGCGATGGCGGTCATCGACCGAGCTCAGGACGGCCCACTCGACAGCGAGACGGTACGACGGGGATTGGTTGCTGCACAACGGGAATCGGTCTCCAACACCCTGATCTTCAGCGGTGCGTGCGCCACCGGGGCGGGCGCGCTGGCGGTGATCTTCGGGGCACAGCATCCCCTCACGGTGCTGGTCGCCGCCGTGAGTGCGGCGCTGGGTGGACTGGTACGACGCGGCGTGGGCCGCCTCGGGGTCAGTATCCTCACCCAAGCGTTCGCCGCTGCGGTCGTTGCGGGACTGATCGGTGTCGCCGCCGTGCATCTGCGCGTCGACGACGCGTTGGGGATCGTGGTGCTCTGCCCCGCCATGGTGCTGGTACCGGGACCACACATCCTCAACGGCGCCCTGGACCTGCTGGCGCTGCGCATGACGCTGGGCATCGCCCGCCTCGGCTATGCCGCGCTGATCCTCGCAGCGATCGCCGCCGGGCTCATTCTGGGACTCGCCGCGGACGGTCGCAGCCTTGCCGTCGTGCAAACCAGCGCGACCGTGCCGCTGTACGTCGACGTCATCGCCGCCGGCATTGCCGCAGGCTCATATCCCGTCTTCTTCTCCATGCCCTACCGGATGATCGGCTGGCCCGTCGCCGTCGGGATGCTCGCCCACACCGCGCACTGGTGGGCACTGACGGTCTGGCAGGTCGACATCGCCACCGCTGCGCTCGTGTCGTGCCTGATCGCGGGCATCCTGCTGGTCCCGATATCGCACTATCTCCGGATGCCGTTCGCCGCGATCGGGTTCGCTTCCGTTGTCGCACTGGTTCCCGGCGTGTACGTGTTTCGCATGCTCAGCGGACTGGTGCAGTTCGCGCACCTGCCGACGTCAGACCTACTGACGTCGCTGACGTCCGACGGCGCCGCCGCAATGCTCGTCATCACCGGAATGGCCACCGGACTCGCAGTACCCATGCACGCCTACTCGGTACTGTCCGCCGCCGCCGACAAACGGCGAAATCAAGGTCGATAGTGGATGCTCCCGGAGGCGCGCAGCCGGTGAGACGTAGGGCCGCGTCTCGCAGCGAAAGTTACTCGGCGCTAACCGATCTCGAGACATCAATCAGTTACATCACACGCCGTTGCTGAGTCCGAATTGGCGCGGCTGATGATCACCCCGACGCGCTCGTTCGGCTCGGGTCGGTAGGCAGCGCTGCGCAAAGCGGCAATCCCGACCGCAGCTGGGTGCGTTGGTCTCACGGACGGCTTCAATTCCTCACGTAGCCGGCGTAGCAGCTCAACTATGGGCGGTCGCTGGCCGTGCCTCGATGGTGGGCGACGGCGAGAGTTTGCCATCGACGTCGACGGCGTAACGCAGGATCGCGGTGGTACACGGGATCGTCGACCCCACGGGCCGCAGCGGCTGTCACGCTCGAACGCGACCGAGGATCTTGCCGGCGGTCAAGGCGCTGATGCTGCAGAGCTGGGTGAGGGTGGCGCCGGCGACGTTTGACGGCGGTCTGGATGTCGGTGGCGGCCATGGCGATACGGCGGTCCAGTTGGTGTACTGCGGTGACGAGGTCCAGATCTTGCCGCACCGTACCAAATCGCACCTTAAGAAGGCTTCCCACAGCGAACACTAGTGGTTGAAAAAACTGCGTGTCGATCCTAGCGAAGCGACGACCAAGGACGGCAAAACGGCCTTGTCGGGTGCACGCTGACAGGTAGGCACCATTGGCAGCTCCCGGGGACTCTGATGGGTGTCAGCCGGAGCGACATCGATTTGCTGAAGCGTAATCCTTAAGTAAAAGACGTGCTTATCAGCACCCACGACAGGAGACAGACATGAGCGAGCAATCCGAGCGCCTCACCCCCGGTTCTGACAGCCGCCATTTCGAAGACTTAACACTGGTGCACAAACGTTCGGTCCGCGTTGTTCGGCGAGATCAACTCTCCGATGACACCGCGCAGACCTCGGGGTTGCTCCGGCGCGTCGCCTTCGACAGCCGCAATCCCGACGCCAAGGTACTGAGCGCCTTCCTGACCACCGTGCTACCCGGCGCGGCGACCGGTG
>JAVRPG010000817.1:0-5084 GCA_032162325.1 Mycobacterium sp.
GGTCGTCGTGAATGCCATTGTCGGTGATAGGAATCGCCACCAGCCGACGCTGAATGCCAAATGCTGCACTGCCGCAGTCGGTTTAGCTGACAGGACGGTGTTACCAACACACATCGGAATGAGTCCAACCATGACGACGAGCCCCGAAACAGACGTTGCTACAGCCGATTTCGCCGTCCGGGTGAAGACCGTGGAGGGTCTGGGGGCCGCCACGGTCGAGGGGCTCTACGACGAGCACGCCGCCGCTTTGTGGCGTTATGCCCGGCGGCTGACCGGTGACGAGGCCCGCGCTCAGGATGTCGTGCAGGAGACGCTGCTGCGCGCATGGCAGCACCCCGAGGTTGCCGACAACAACGAGCGGTCGGCACGAGCGTGGCTGTTCACCGTCGCACGCAACATTGTCATCGACGAAAGCCGCAGCGCACGGTTTCGCCGTGAACTGAGCACGCCGGACGACGTAGGTGCATTCGAGGGTGCCTGCCCGGACGAGGTGGATGCCGCGATGGACCGGCTGCTGATCGGCGACGCGCTGGCGCGGTTGACCCCGGAGCATCGCGAGGTGGTTCGGCGCTCGTACTTCCAGGGTTGGACGACGGCGCAGATTGCCACCGACCTCGGGATTGCTGATGGAACCGTGAAGTCAAGGCTGCACTACGCGTTGCGGGCACTGCGGCTCGCGCTGGCCGAAATGGGTTTCACAGCATGATTTCTCGACCGCTGTAACGGGTGGCGACGACGGCGCCGTCCGCTCGATTACGGTGGAGAAGTGACATCGCACGACGGTCCCGAACCCGATGGGATAACGCTGAGCGACCAAGACCGTCGCCTTGTCGCACACTGGGCTGCCGATTGCGCCGAGCGGGTGTTGGCGCTGTTCGAGGCGAAAGCTCCCGCCGACACCCGTCCACGCGACGCGATCGAGGGCGCTCGGGCGTTCGCGCTTGCTGGCAAGCGGACAGCCCACCTCCGCCGTCTTGCCTGGGCGGCTTTCGCAACCGCGAGCGAGGTCGGTGATCCGGTTGCCACAGCTGCCGCTCGCGCCGCGGGTCTCGCAGCGGCAACCCCTTACACCCACGCACTGGCAACCCCTCATCAATCGAAACACGTTCTGGGGCCTGCGGTCTATCAGGCAGAGGCCCGCGAGTTAGCGGCGGGCAATGACCCCAGTGTCGGTGATGAGGAGATCCACTGGGCGATCGAGCACGCGTCGCCGACAGTTCGTGAGGTTGTGCGGCGGTTCCCGGCTCGCAGCCCTGGTCGTACTCGGCTGGCCACGCGCTTCTACCAGCTTGATGCCGGCCTGCGCCGTTGACCGGTACGAGCTGCAGCAAACACACTTGACGACCGTGTCGTGGGCTTGACAGCGCCGCAGCAAACGCTTGGGTCGTACTTCCCGGCGAACGAGATTCGCAGAAGTGCCGTTAATCCTCGTCGTAGTAGGCGTGGTTTGTCCGCACCGGAGGCAGCGGCCGCACAGGCTCGCGCACGCCGCTGCCGTCCTCGGGTGGCGGCTGGATCCATACGGTCACCGGATCCGAGCGCCGCAGCAGGGTTCTGGGCGCCGGCCGCTGATTGATTACGATTCCATGCATGACCGGTTCGGGGCTGTCCGGATCGGGCCCCTGAAGCAGCAGCCCGTGATCATGCCCGACGAGCCAGGCGTTCAGGGCCTGCATTCCTCGAAAGTCGGGCACCTCGAATATTGGTTCGGTCAGTTCAGGTCACCGTGAGGAATGGTACCGGCGGCACCCGCGGGCTGTAGATTTTGGCGCAGCCGCGCCTAGCAGAGAAGCGGGAGAGGACAACAGATGGCGGTGCTGACTCCTCAGCACGAGGACTTCCCACGGTGGTACCAGGATGTCCTGACCAAGGCGAAACTGGCCGAGAACGGTCCAGCGCGCGGAACCATGGTTATCCGGCCGAACGGCTATGCGATCTGGGAGCGGATGCAGGCGGAGGTCGACGGTCGGATCAAGGCCGCCGGCGCGCAGAACGCCTACTTCCCGTTGCTGATCCCGATGAACTTCTTCGAGCGCGAGGCCGAGCATGTCGAGGGATTCAGTCCTGAACTTGCCGTCGTGACGCATGGCGGCGGCAAGGAGCTGACCGAACCGCTCGCGATCCGTCCGACAAGCGAAGCCGTCATCGGCGAATACATGGCCAAGTGGGTCGATGGCTACCGCGATCTCCCGCTGCTTCTCAATCAGTGGGCCAATGTGGTCCGGTGGGAACTACGGCCGCGAATCTTCTTGCGCACCACGGAGTTCCTGTGGCAGGAAGGCCACACCGCGCACGCCACCGAAGCCGACGCGCGGCGATATGCCCGCCGCATCCTCCATGAGGTCTACCACGAATACATGCGCAGCGTCCTGGCCATGCCTGTGATCGTTGGCCGCAAGACCGCCAAGGAACGGTTCGCAGGCGCGGAGAACACGATGACCTGCGAGGGCATCATGCGCGACGGCAAGGCGCTGCAGATGGCCACGTCACACGAACTTGGCCAGCGATTCAGCCGTGCCTTCAATATCAGCTACTCCAGCGCCGAAGGCGCGACCGAGCTCTGTTGGACCACCTCATGGGGCGCCTCGACCCGGATGCTGGGCGGTTTGATCATGTGCCACGGCGATGACTTCGGGCTCGTCCTGCCGCCGGCGCTGGCACCCATCCAAGTCGTCGTCATGGTGATCAAGGACACCGATGGTGCGGTCACCCGTACCGCCGCTGCCCTCGTTGACGAGCTCACGGCGCGTGGCGTGCGGGTAAGCCTGGACGACAACGTCGCCCAGGCGTTCGGCTGGCGGGCAACCGACTGGGACTTGCAGGGCGTGCCGATCCGGGTGGAACTCGGTCCACGGGACCTCGCGGAGAACGCCGCCCTCCTCTACCGGCGCGACACCCGCGACAAGAACAAGGTGGGCATCGACAACGTCGTCGACGAGGTGCACCGGTTGACCGGCCAGATCCAGACAGACATGTTCGAAGCGGCGACGGCACGCCGCGACGCCGCCGTCTCCGACTGCACCACCCTGGACCAGGCGCGCGACGCAGCGCAGATGGGCGTCGCACGTGTGCCTTGGGAGTTGGTCGGCGTCTCCGGCGAACAAGACCTCGCCACCAGCGGCCTCACGGTGAGATGCCTGCAGCTGGGCGACGGGTCACTGCCCGAAACCGATCACGACGAGGGTGCGCTCGCGTATGTTGCCCGCGCTTATTGAGTTGCCGTCGATCGAGCGTCGCTCACCCGGGTAGGTTGCCAATCATGGACCTTGGCGGCAGGACGGCACTTCTCACCGGCGCGACCGGAGGCCTGGGGCGGGCGATTGCCACGGCGCTCGCCGCCCGCGGAGCGAGGCTCATCCTGAGCTCTCGCAAAACCGAGGAGTTGGTGAAGCTCGCCAGATCTCTCCCGGGCGGGGGGCACACGACGCTTGTTTCTGACCTCGCCGAGGAAGGCGCGGCGCTCGCGCTCCTCGAGCAGGCCGGCGATATCGATGTGCTGGTCGCCAACGCAGCGCTGCCCGCCTCGGGCCTGCTGGAGAGCTTCAGTCAAGACGAGATTGGGCGGGCGCTTCGTGTCAACCTCGAGTCGCCTGTTCGCATGACCCGCGAATTGCTGCCCCGCTGGCAGCAGAGGGGCGGCGGGCACTTCGTCTTCGTCTCCTCGCTCTCGGGTGTTGCCTCTACCCCACGGGCGTCCCTCTACGCGGCGACGAAGTTCGGCCTGCGGGGCTTCGCGCTCAATCTACGAGAAGACCTGCGCGGCACCGGGGTTGGTGTTTCCGTGATCACACCGGGCGCGATTCGCGAGGCCGGGATGTTCGCGGATAGTGGCGCCGCGCCGCCGCCAGGCCTCGGCACGGGAACACCCGAACAGGTCGGCGATGCGGTGGTGCGTGCGATCGAGCATGACAAGTCTGAAATCAGTGTCGCACCACTCCGTCAGCGGACGCTCGCTCGCTTCGCGATGATGGCGCCCGAGCTCTCCGGCCGTTTGGCAGGCTCGACCGCTACCAAGGCAGCAGACGCCGTTGCCTCGGGTCAGACCGACAAGCGATAAAGCGACCCGGCTCGCTCCCCCGCACGGATCCGACTGTCGCTCGACGTTTTCCGTGCATCGACTGGACGTCTTGACCGACTAGCATCGCCGCGCCATGGCCATTATCGAACACCTCGTGCCCTCAACGGGGTGGGCGAATGTACCGAGTTGGGACGTGTGATGACCACGACTGATCACGAGGTGTCGGCGACTGCACAGAAGCTGCCTCCTGGCCCGCCTATCCCACGCGCTCTTCAAGGTGTGGCGGCATTGGCCGATCGCAGAATCGCGCTGCAGATGCTGCGCCGCCGGTATGGGTCCGCCTTCTCGCTTCACCTGCCAATTTTCGGGCGCATGGTCGTCCTCAGCGATCCCAGCCATATTCGCCAGTTGTTCAAGCTCGGCGCCGACGTCGTCGACACGACCGACGCCAACCTCGGCCGGGTCATGGGGCCGAATTCGTTGTTTGCGCTGTCCGGTGACCGACATCGCGCACAACGCAAGTTGCTGACACCGCCGTTTCATGGACGGCGGCTGGCCGCCTATGAGGCGATCGTCGAACGCGAATCGGTCAACGAGTTCGCATCGTGGCCGCACGACCGAACCTTCGCGACGATGCCCTCGATGATGCGCATCACTCTCAACGTCATACTGCGCGCGGTTTTCGGGGCCGACGGTCAGGAGCTGGAGCGTCTGCGTGAAATCCTTCCGCCGGGAATCCAACTCGGCTCGAGGCTCGCGCTGATTCCAGTGCCGCAATGGGATTGGGGACGATGGAGTCCGTGGGGTCGGTTCCGCCAGTACCGGCGCGAGTACGACGCGATCGTCGACCAGCTCATCGACAAGGCTCTGGCCGACCCGAACCTCGACACCCGTGATGATGTGCTGGCGTTGCTGCTGCAGAGCCGCTACGAGGACGGTTCACCGATGACACGCGCCGAGATCGCCGACGAGTTGATCACCATGCTGGCGGCAGGCCACGAGACGACCGCCACCACCCTGGCCTGGGCGGTGGAGCGGATGCAAAGACACCCCGAGCTGCTCGACC